>JAISKN010000117.1 GCA_031260925.1 Prevotellaceae bacterium
CAATCACAGTATCAAGTAAGTATCCCAAAGACGGAAAGATAACAATAAAGTGGACAGATAGCAGAGGGTCTAATAAAGATGTATCATTCTATCGAATAATAGAATAATGGGGACTTCTAAAAATTAAACCTTTCAATATAACATAAAAATCTCATATCGTGTCATTGCGGTTCTGAATCAAGTTCAGAACCGCAATGACACCTATTTTTGATTTTTTTTGTTAATTATTAGAAGTTTCTTAATAATGCCAATCAGGGGTAAAATTATGTAAATCATTTGTTTAAACCTGATTTTTACCTGATTTTTCTTACTAAACAACCTCAGTAACAAGTAATTTTTCTCTAACCAACCTGATTACCTGATTTTTTACCTTTTTAAACAGGTAATCAGGTTGCCAAGTACGCGATTTTTCCTTTACTCAGGTTGTTTAGTAAGAAAAATCAGGTAAAAATCAGGTTTTGTTTTACAAAATTACAATTTTTTTCAAAAAATTATCTTTCAACCCCTAATACGCATTAATAATAAAATTTGGTTAATCATTTTTTTTAGGTACTATTTTATTGTCCCGCAGGGACGACACTTGAACATTATAATTTAATGTGTCGTCCCTGCGGGACTTGGCATTGTGTTGCTGTCATTTCCGTATGCTGAAGCATACGGTTAATAAAGTGCTGTCCCTGCGGGACAAACGCCATAATTTTCTAATATCTAAAAAAACGTTTGCAAAAACTTCAAAATTTCACTAACTTTGCAAAAAAAATTCAAACAAAATAAAAATGATAGAATTTATCAATAATTACAACTTAACAGGCTTAATAATAGGCGTTTGCACATTTTTTATAATCGGCATTTTTCACCCGATAGTAATCAAAGGCGAATATTATTTCGGCACAAAAATTTGGTGGATATTTCTGCTCGCAGGCATTATCGGAATAGCGTTATCGCTGATTTTCAGCGGTATAGTATCAATACTTTGTGCTGTTTTTGCATTCTCATCACTTTGGGGCATCGGCGAACTTTTTGAACAGAAAAAACGTGTTGAAAAAGGGTGGTTTCCGAAGAAGACACAAGATATTAGACACAAGACACAAGACGTGTAGCCCATATCTTATGTCTGAAATCTAAAATCGTAAATCTAAAATAAATAACAAAAAACTGATTAGGTTGCAAATATGCGCAGCAAATCGTAAATCAAAAATCGTAAATCGTAAATCAAATTTTATGGACATTTCAATAATAATACCGCTCTACAACGAGGCAGAGTCGCTTTCACCGCTTTTTGAGTGGGTGAAAAAAGTGATGGACGAGAACCGTTTTTCCTACGAAGTTATTTTCGTAAATGACGGCTCTACGGACAATTCTTGGCAGGTTATCAATGAGTTAAGTCAAAAATTTGACAACATTCACGCCATTCGTTTCAGGAAAAATTACGGCAAATCGCCCGCGCTTTTCTGTGGTTTTGAAAAGGCGCAAGGAGATGTTGTCATAACGCTTGATGCCGATTTGCAGGACTCGCCTGACGAAATTCCCGCGCTTTTTTCGATGATAAAAAATGACGGTTTTGACCTCGTAAGTGGTTGGAAACAAAAGCGTTACGATAATGCGCTCACAAAAAATATTCCGTCAAAAATCTACAACTCTTTCGCCCGAAAAGTTACGGGGCTAAAACTGCACGATATGAATTGCGGCATCAAAGCCTATCGGAAAGAGGTGGTAAAAAACATCGAAGTTTATGGCGAAATGCACCGATATATTCCGTATCTTGCCAAAAATGCGGGCTTTACAAACATCGGCGAAAAAGTTGTTGAGCATCGGAAACGCGAATTTGGCAGCACAAAATTCGGAATGGAACGCTTTGTAAACGGCTATCTTGACCTGTTTTCGCTGTGGTTTTTGAGTAAATTCGGCAAAAAACCGATGCACTTTTTCGGACTTTGGGGCAGCGTAATGTTTCTCGTGGGCTTGATTGCAATAATTTTAGTCGGTTTGGTAAAATATATCGCGCTGAAAAACCACACGCCCGCCCCGCTCGTAACATCAACGCCGTGGTTTTACATCGCGCTGACAATGATGATTCTCGGCACGCAAATGTTCCTCACGGGCTTTCTTGGCGAACTCGTAGCCCGCAATTCCGAAGGACGAAATCAGTATAATATTCGGGAGGAATTTTGATTTAAAGATTTTTTACAGGATTTACAAAATTATCAAGATTAACAAAATATAGTTAGGGAACTTCTAATAATTGACAAAAAATCAAAAGCAGGTGTCATTGCGGGCTTGACCCGCAATCGCTCGCAAGTGTTTTTCAAACGATTGCGGGTCAAGCCCGCAATGACACGAGAATTTTATTTTTATCGTCGATTTACAACGTACTATTTTTATAATATTCTGAAACTCAACATTTAACACATATCAATTATATGCTTAATTCAATAAAAAAATATTAATTTTAAAAATAAAAAATTATGAAAAAAACAGTCTATTTTTTGCTAACAGTTTTGTGTTTGTGTAATTTTGGCTCTTGTAAAGAATATAAACCTGAATTTCAAACAGGTGTCTTATCGTTAGATAGTTTGGAAGAATTATCATCAAATCTTCCTATTGCATTTTATCGTAATTTGCAATTTTTGAATGAAACAACGGGGTATGCTTTGGCTAATAATTTTATTGCCAAAACTATTGACGGTGGTATAAATTGGACAATTATAGATTTGCCCTCAATGCCCCAAAATGCCTATGTGTCAAAAGTGCAATTTATTGATAATCAAACATATTATGCAATTGCAGGCGATAATACTTTTGGTTGTTTTTATAAAACAACTGACGGTGGAAAAAATTGGAGTGTTATAGATTTTAACACTTATGAATGTCCTCATAACTTGTTTTTCTTGAATAATAACGTTGGGTTCGTTGTAGGTAAAGGTTTATTTCGTAAAACAACTGATGGTGGAAATACTTGGACTGATTTAAAAAGAGAAGATACTTTTATGTATCTTGGTGTTAATTTTAAAAATCAGCAGGAAGGTATTGTTACTTTATTTAACGGCGAATATCTGAAAACAGATGACGGCGGAAATACTTGGCAAAAAATGAAATGTAATACAGATATGCATTTGTATGATATTTATTTTGTTGAAAACAAAATATACGTTTCAGCGTGGGGAAGTTTGCTTGATTTGGAAAACGGAAATATAATTTCAGAAATTGGCATCAGTGATTACTTGTTTATTGATGCAAACAAATGTATTGTGTCAGAGATTCGTTGGGAGGAAGAAGGTTTTTTTGGTAATACCGAAATTTATATTACAAATGACGGTTGGAAAACGTACAATCAAAAAACAATGGGAACGGGTTATAAGGCTGCAATAGCAAAAATATCTTACAATAAAATTATGATAATAACTACTACACTGACAAGTTTAAATAAAATTTATATTTTAAAATATATAATTCAATAAACCTAAAAAATAACAAATGGAAAAACTAATAATCACAGCCGCAATATGCGGCGCAGAAGTATTGAAAGAGCATAACCCTGCTGTGCCTTACACGGTGGCGGAGATTGTACGCGAGGCAAAATCGGCTTACGATGCTGGCGCAAGCGTTATTCACCTGCACGTTCGCTACGACGACGGCACGCCAACGCAGGACAAAGCGCGTTTCAAAGAGTGCATTGACGCGATAAAAGCCGTTATTCCCGATGTAATTATTTTGCCATCGACAGGCGGCGCGGTCGGAATGACCAACGATGAACGGCTGCAGCCCACCGAACTCGACATCGAAATGGCAACGCTTGACTGCGGCACTTGTAATTTTGGCGGCGACGACGTTTTTACCAACACCGAAAACACAATCAAATATTTCGGCAAACGAATGATTGAGCGCGGCATAAAACCCGAACTCGAAGTGTTCGACAAATCTATGATTGAAATGGCGTTGCGCCTACACAAAAAGGGCTTTATCAACCGTCCGCTGCACTTCGATTTTGTGATGGGCGTAAATGGCGGCATTGGCGGCGACCTGCGCGATTTTGTTTTTATGCGCGGCAGCATTCCGAGCGATGCCACCTACACAGTAGCAGGCATCGGGCGTTATGAATTTCCGTTAGCCGTATTCTCAATCATTGACGGCGGACACGTTCGCGTTGGTTTCGAGGACAATGTGTATCTCGAAAAAGGCGTTTTGGCAAAATCAAACGGCGAACTTGTGGCAAAAGTGGTGCGCTTGGCAAAAGAATTTGGGCGCGAAATTGCTACACCTGCGGAGGCACGGAAAATTTTAGGAATTGTCTGAAATTCCAAAAATCCAAGATTCCAAAATTTCAAGATTGTGTTATTGAACAGACAACCCCCAATTTTGAAATTTGAAATCTTAAAATAATAAAAAAAAATCTCACATCTAAAATAATTATTATGAAAAAAATATTTGTATTATTGGCAGTAATTGCCTGTATATCAGTTTCTTGCAAAAAAGCAGAAAACATTTCGGTAACGAATATGTGTATCGAAAATCACACTTTTTACACTGTCGGCATTGATTTTATGGCAAGTAATTTTGATGCAAGCAAAAGCGACACCTCTTTTTATTTTAAAATTATGCCCGAAGACAAAAAATTGGTGTTTTCGCTAATGTCAATACCGTATTACAGCCGTTTAGAACACCCAGACGTGTATGATTCTGCAAAAATTTATGTCAATAGCAAAGTTTATACACAATATGGCGGCAACGGCGTTTTAAAAATGAATAATTACGTTGAGCAGCCCGAAAAGACTTATAAAGACGGAAATTACACCTATTATGAAAGAATTTTGGTGATTGACGACAATTTTTTAGAAGAACTTGAAAATAATAATAAATGAAAATACTAAACCTAATTCGTTACAAAAACCTGATTTTCATTGTGTTAATACAATGGTTGGTTTTTTATTCGGTGATTTCGCCGATTTTGCAAAAATTTAATGTAGAGATACTTTTATCGAGTTTCGCCTTTTGGTTGATAGTGCTTGCAACGGTGCTGATAGCGGCAGGCGGCTACGTTATCAACGACTATTTTGACCTGAAAATTGACCGAATAAACCGCCCCGAAAGCGTGATTATCGGCGAAAATATGAGCAAAAAAACGGCAATGCGGCTTTACATAACCCTGACTTCTATCGGAATTTTGCTCGGCATCATTATTTCTATATTGTTGAAAAGCAGCACGTTAGGACTTATTTTTATCATTGTGCCGGGAATGCTTTGGTTTTATTCCTCGTCTTACAAAAGGCAGTTTTTGGTTGGCAATCTGATTGTTGCGCTTGTGTCGGCGTTGTCGCTCGTGGTGGTTTTGGTGGCTCAATGTGCGCTGCTAATCAACATTTACGGCACAGATTTATTACGTCAAACGCCTGTGTTACAGGAACTTTACCGTTGGGTTTGCGGTTTCGCGCTCTTTGCGTTCCTTTTCACGCTCGTGCGCGAAATCATCAAAGATTTGCAGGACATCAACGGCGACCGCGAAATGGAATGCCGCACGCTGCCCATAGTTCTCGGCGAATGTAAGGCAAAAATAGTTATAACTGCCTTATTATCAATAATTTTAACAGGCACATATTTTGTTATGCAAAAATTCAGTTTGCCAAATGACAACGGCATTACTTTTAGATATTTTCTATTTGGAATATTTTTGCCTGCTGGGTTGGCAATAGGCTTTCTTTGGAATAAACAATTTAACTACAAAATGTCGGGCAATCTAATAAAATTCACAATGTTAATCGGAATTTTATACACGCTGATTTTCAATTTCTTACTTGCAAAAACTTATGGTTTTGCCCTGTTTGGAATTTTTCAGATAGTATAAAAACAGTGTTTGAAAATATAAAATAAAGTTGTAATTTTGCACTCTAAAGAAATATATAATAAAATTTTACAGATATGTTACAGAAAGAATTTCAGTATTATCTTGATAATCAGAACGAACTTGTAAAAAAGTACAATAATAGAGTGATTGTCGTTTCTGATAATCACGTTATTGGCGATTATGACAATGACCGTCAGGCACTTTTTGAGAGTATTGAAAATGGTTATAAACCGGGAACATTTTTAATTCAAAAATGCTCGCCGGGAAACAAAGACTATACATTAACTTTTCATTCGCGTGTCGCATTTGCTTGATTATGAACAATTTAAAAGCACTAACGTTTGATTATAACGGACTGACAAATATTATTGAAACAAATTGTAATATTTGTCCAACTTATAATCCTGATAATCAACATTCAACAAAATTTCGTGCATTATGGGACACAGGCGCAATGGCTTCGGTTATTTCGGCAAAAGTTGTGAATGATTTACAACTGCAACCTGTTGGCAGAGCCAAAGTAATTCACGCCAATGGTGAATCTTTGGTTGATACTTATATGATTGACATTCAGTTGATTAACAACATTGAATTTTGTTCGTTACACGTTACCGAAGGGCTATTTACTGATACTGATGTATTGATTGGAATGGACATTATTTCGCAGGGCGATTTTGCAATTACATCTCACGAAAATAACACCAAGTTATCATTTCAAGTGCCTTCAACACATAATATTGACTTTGTAAAAGAAATAATTGATAAAAATATATGACATAAACAACTGAAATATAATTAGATACATAAAAATAACATAAAATATTGAAAGATGAATGATGAAAGGGGGTGAAACCGTTTTTTGCAGGCTGCACCAACTTTCAACTTTCGACTTTCGACTTTCAACTACTATGAAAAAAGTAATTCTAATAACAGGCGCATCGTCAGGTTTGGGCAAGGCGATTGCTGAAAATCTTGTCAAAAACGGACATATCGTTTATGGCACGAGCAGGAACGTTGAAAGTAGGGGCGTTGCGCGCAACGCCCCTACACAGTGCGCACCGACAGACGTAAAAATGCTGCTAATGGACGTAACTTCGCGCACCGACATTGCTGCTGCGATTGACAAAATTTTACAAGCCGAAAACCGCCTTGATGTTGTGATAAACAACGCAGGAATGGGCATCGGCGGTGCGGTGGAATTGGCTGCCGAAGAGGAAATTGCGTTGCAGATGAACACAAATTTTTTCGGCGTGGTGAATGTCTGTTCCGCTGTTATGCCGCATTTTCGCAAGCAGCGCAAAGGCTTGATAATCAACGCAAGTTCTGTCGGCGGAGTTTTTGCACTGCCGTATCAGGGTTTTTACAGCGCGTCAAAATTTGCGGTTGAGGGTTACAGCGAGGCGTTGAGTTTGGAAACGCGGCAGTTCGGCATAAACGTAGTGATAATCGAGCCGGGAGATTTTAACACAGGCTTTACCCAAAGCCGCGTAATATCGCAAAAATCGCTCGAAAATGAGGATTACAAAACTTCATTCGAGCGCGTGCTAAAAAACATCGAAAAAGACGAAACCAACGGCGCAAAACCTGAATATCTCGCGAAAAAAATCAACAAAATTATCAACAAAAAACGCCCCAAACTGCGCTATGTGATAACGCCAAATATTATACAAAAACTCTCTGTTTGGCTTTCGTACATTCTTCCCGGGCGGCTTTTTCAGTGGATTATTCGGCTGTTTTATTCGGTATAAATTTAATTCAAAGATTTAAAAATTCAAAAATTCAAAGATTTTGGGCAATCTAAATTTTGGAATTTGAAATCTTGAAATTAAATAATCTGAAATTAAGTAATCAGTGCAAATTTCCTTCAACGGTATTAATACAAAATCTCTAAATTGAATTTTCGGGTGAGGCAAAGTAAGCCGTTTTGTCCTGATTTTCAGATTGTTATAGAATAAAACGTCAATGTCGATAGTTCTGTCAAAATGCACTCCGTTTTGAGATTTTTGTTTTCTGCCTAAAATTTTCTCAATTCTTTGTGTCTGTTTAAATGCTTGATAAACAGAGAGTTTTGTTTTAACCAAAATCACAGCATTGAGAAAATAATTTTCCGAAACCATTTCCACAGGCGCAGTTTTGTGAAACGATGAAGTTTTCTCAATATCGCCTATCTTTCTGGTTATCAATGCAATAGCATTATTCAAATTTTTCTCTCTGTCGCCGAGATTTGAGCCGAGCGCAAGAATTAATTTTGACATTTTTTAGAAAATTTATTTTTTAACCATAAATATAAGTCAAAATGCGGAATTTTCTCGTTGCTTTGGGCGATTGCAACAAAAAACACAAAAAACACTGTAAAGCGCGTTATTCCTGTTTGCCCATAAAGCGGCTCTTCTATCATCATAAACAGAATTACGCTTAAAATAAACATTAAAAGCGGGTAACTTTTTCGTTTTACGGCAAAAATTATGATTGCGGCAAGCAGCATTATTAACGCAATTCCGCCCCAAATTCCAAACTGAACCATATTGCCAAGTAGTTGATTATGAACATAATACTTGCCATTCCAAATTTTTGGCAGCGTGTCTTTCATAATTTCTTCCTGTTCGCGCAATGCTTTTGTTTGCTCAAAATAGCCGCTGCCCCAAAGTTTGTGATTTTCTATGTAGTTGATAGCCAGCGTAAAATCAGTTTTTCGGGTTTCGTCTAACAAATACCATTGTTTATTATTGTTAAAAAATAAAAATAAAAAGCAACCAGTTAAACAAATCAATAAAATTGATTTTGGCTTTGCTATTTTTTTTCTAAAATAATAACAAAACGAAACTATTGAAATTAACAAAGTGCCGATTACACCTACTCGGCTTTCTGTTAAAAGTTGCCAAAACAATAAAATGACAATGAAAAATATGAGTTCAAATTTATCAATTTTTGACTTAAAAAACAGATAAAACCCTGATATTAAGGCAAAAAACAGAACAAACGAATTAAAACTTGGGTGAAAATAATAACTCCAAGACGACACAAAATAAAATGCAGGGTACAGTCCATACGGCGAGAGTTCATTTTGATATGTCCAATCGTTAATGTGCGTAGGAATATGTACTTTTTTTATTACCCATTCTGCAAAATTTACATCAAGATAGTTAAAATTGAACCACCAATATAAAATGCTGATTATCACATAGATAATCATAACTCTAAAAAAGAAACGAGCAATTTTAATCAAAGTTTCTTCTGAAAACTGAAATGCAATAAAACTGATTGGAATTGCATAAAAAGAGTAGGTGAGTTCTGGAAAACGAAACCCTTTTGACGTTCCGATTGTGCCAAAAAGTAGAAAAATTGCATAGAAAAACAAAAAATAATAACACCACGCTGGCTTATAGATTTTTCCATTACACAAAAGTGCAAAAGCCGCAGTGCCAACAAATACCCCCGAAGAATAAATACCAAAATTATTTGGAAATATAGAAAGCACTAAAAGTGCTGCAAATGAAATGGTTACAAGTAGATTTGTTTTGAAAATTTTTGCAAAAATATAACCGTCATTGCGGGCTTGACCCGCAATCGCTTCATTTAACGCAACAATCACAGCAACAACAAAAAAAACTCCAATAGCCGCAAAACGCACAATTCTTTCATTTTCAATTTTTGCAAGTCCTGATAAACTCAAAACATAGATAGAAATAAAAGATAAAATACTGAAAATCAGCGTAATATATAGAAATTTGTTTTTTTTCATTTTTTATTAAAATATCTTGTACCAACCGTTAAAATTGTATCTGGCAATTCACGTTTGTATAGTTTTCTAATTCGGCGATGATAAACAGGTTTTATTTTTGATAAAAACTTTTCATTTTCATTAAAAATATAGAAATTTTTAATTTTTTGAGAAAAATCAATTTCATTTTTTTCTTTTTTGGGTGAAATTATACCAATGTCGTAATTTTGATTTATAAGTTCATCAATAAGTTCAAAAGTGGGCATATTTTGCTGATTATCAGGCGATAGCGATTTAAAGACAAAGAAAATCTTTTTGTTTATTTTTGAAAAAAAATCGTTGTGTTTTTTGTGAAAATAATTCAATATCTGTTTTTTCTTATCTTTTTCTTGTGAAAGTTTTTTTATCATTGAATTTTTTTTTATTCTGTAATAAAAACATACTTCATTTATCTTTAACACTTTACCTCCATTTTTCAACATAGCAATCCAAAATTCCCAATCTTCCCAACCTGAAATTAAGTTTGTATCGTAGCCGCCAACTTTTTGCCAATCACTTTTTCTAAAAAATGCAGTACAAAAAATCATATTAGTTTTTGAGAGTGCGTAAAGCGAAAAATCGCGCATTTTCCAAAGTTTGTTTTTTGCACCAAATTTTTTTGCTTGACAATAAATTACTGTGTAACCATTATTAAACTCATTTTCAGCAAGTTGCATATAATTTTTACTTATTTTATCGTCTGCATCAAGCGGCAAAACCCATTCGCCGAGTGCGTGTTCAATTCCAAAATTTCGCGCAGAACTCAGCCCGCCATTCTCTTTTTTGAAGTAACGAAAACGGCTGTCATTTTCTGCCCAATGCTGCGCAATTTCTTCAGTATTATCAGGCGAGCCGTCATTAACAATAAGGCACTCCCAATTTGTAAATGTCTGATTTTTAACAGATTGCAAACACTCATCAAGATACTTTGCCTGATTGTAGCAGGGAACTATTACCGAAATTAAAGGTGTGTTTTGCATATTTTTAGTGCCAATTCAAGTTTTTTACAAAAATTATTGTTTTTTTTCATATTTGCCTTGTAAATTTTTCTCCAAATTCGTTTTAAGTTTTTGTTAAAATATTTATTATCAAATATTTGTAGTTTGTTATTTTGTGTTTTTAGCAGTTTTGTCCAATTTTTCAGTTCTGTTATTAATTCCGAATTTTTAATATCAATTTCTCTGTTTCTTTTGAGCAAAATAAAATGATTTTCAAGTTCTTTTTCAGTTGGAAAAATATCTAATTTTGAAAGTTGAAATTCAAAAACTTTCTTTATAAATTCTTCCATTTGGAATTGCTTGATATTGCTAATGCTTTGGTTATGAATACGATATTTAATCAATAGTTCTTTTAAATTAGCAACTTTGTGATTTTCAGAAATTTTTGACCACAATAAATAATCCTCCGCTTGACTAAAATTTTTATCATAATAAAATTTTGTTAATACATCTTTACGAATTAACATTGCAGATTGTGCAAAATAATTATCAAAAAAAAGTTGTGTTTTAAGCAAATTTGGCGGCAATTTATAAATATGTTTTCCGATGAAATCGCCATTTTTGTCGATTTTCTCTATTGAAGAGCCAACCATTGCAAAATCGGAGTTTTGTTCCAAAAAAACAACTTTTTTCTGCAAATTTTCGGGCAACATTATATCATCACAGTCAAAAATTGCAATATATTTTCCAAGCGAATTTTCTATCGCCAAGTTTCTGCTAAAAGCAATGCCTTTGCTCGTTTGATTTTCCAAAATTTTGATTCTGCTGTCGGAAAATGAGCGTACAATTTCTGCGCTTTCATCTGTCGAACCGTCATTTACAATAATCAGTTCAAAATCGTTAAATGTTTGATTTAAAACACTTTGTATTGCCTCTTTAATGTATTTTACACCATTTTTTACAGGCATATTAACAGACACAAGCGGGAGTTCTTGCATAAAATACTTTTTTTCGCAAAGGTACAAAATAATTGCAAAAATTTTATTATTTTTGCAAATTAAAAACTACAAAAATGAAAATAGACCTTGTTTATCTTTGGGTTAATGGCAACGACCCGAAATGGCTGGCAAAGAAAAACGCCTATTCAACAGAAGAAAAAATTGAAATTGCAGATTTAGATTGTCAAGGGCGTTATGCAGACAGCGACGAACTAAAATTTTCATTACGCAGCGTGGAAAAATTTGCAAATTGGGTTAATAAAATTTATATTGTTACCAACAATCAAACTCCTGTTTGGCTTGACTTGTCAAATCCGAAAGTGAAAATTATTGACCATTCCGAAATTTTGCCCGCTGAAATTCAACCCTGTTTCAATGGTTTGGCAGTGGAAAATTTTATGTATAAAATTCCCGAACTTTCCGAATATTTTTTGTATTCAAATGACGATATGTTTTTTAACAAACCTTTGCAGCCCGATTTTTTCTTTGCAGCAGACGGCTTGCCTTTTGCGCGGCTCTACAAATACAAACACAATGAATTTGAGGGCAAATGGCGACTAATGTGGAAAAATTTTAGAAATCAACTTGATTATTGGAAATTTTTAAATTTTAATGTTGCTCGAAAAGTAGAAAAAGTTACAGGAAAATTTTACGGTTCGTTGCCGCATCACAATATTGATGGCTATCGCAAATCCGATTTTGCCAAAACAATGGAAGTTTTTGCCGAAGAGGTGAAAAAGACATCATTTCATCGTATTCGCGAAAAAGACGATTTTTTTAGAGGGTGCGTCAATTACTATTCTCTTGCTACAAAACGCGCGTATCTTTTGTATGTAAAATCGCAAAATTCGCTTGTGATAAACGTAGATGAAAAGGACTACGAGCAGAAATTATCTGTCTATAAACCTGAACTTTTTTGTATTAACGACCACCCAAATGTGAGCAATAAAGACAGAATTAGAATGAGAGATTTTTTAGAAAACTATTTCCCCAAAAAATCAGAATTTGAAAAATAATTTTTTTACATAAAAAAATCAAAAATAATGAACTGTCAAACATTGGTAAAAGTGGTAATTCCCATTTATAAAAATAAGATTAATTCTGATGAAAGAAAATCATTAGAGCAGTGCTGCAAAGTGCTGTCTGCTTATTCTATTGTTTTTGTAAAACCGCAGTCGCTTGATGTGGAAAATTTACAAAAAGAATACCCGCAAATAGAAATTGAGAATTTTGCCGACCACTATTTTACAACTCTTGTCAATTACAATCGTCTTATGTTGTCGTCAGAATTTTACAGTCGTTTTTCAGATTGTAAATATATTTTAATTTATCAGTTAGATGCCTATGTTTTTCGTGATGAATTAAAAGAATGGTGTGATAAAAACTATGATTATATAGGAGCACCTTGGCTTTTAAAAGCCAAATATAATGTGTTTTATATGCAATTTTTTCTGAAAATAAAATCACTTATTTATTGCATAAAACGCCGTCCTTTCAGAAAATTATTTATTAAAAATAAAATTGGCAACGGTGGTTTTTCGCTGAGAAAAGTTGCATCTCACATAGCGGCAATTATTGAAAATCAACCAAAAATCAATTATTTTTCAGCACAATGTCAAAAATATGATGTTTTTAATGAAGATGTTTTTTGGGCAACACAAAACCCGCAATTTATTTATCCAAACATTCAAGAAGCCCTATCTTTTTCAATAGATGAAAACCCTGAACAATGCTTTGTGTTGAACCACAACAAATTGCCTTTTGGTTGTCACGGTTGGAGTAAGCCGAAAAAAAACACTTTTTGGCAAGACAAAATTCAGTAAAAATATTTGCATTATTTATTTTTGCAAAAACGCTGATAATTTACCAATTATTAACTATCTTTGCGTGATTTTACTTTTTAAATATTATGAACGACAATAATTTTGAAATTGATTTAGTCTATCTTTGGGTAGATGGCAGCGAAGAGAAGTGGCTGGCAAAGAAAAATACTTTTCTCGGCGTACTTGACACAAACACACAAGTAAATTGCAAAGGACGAACTGCCAATAATGACGAACTGAAATTTTCCTTGCGTTCCGCAGAAAAATTTGCGTCTTGGATTAGGAAAATTTTTATCGTTGTTGATAACCAAACTCCTGATTGGCTTGACATTTCCAACCCCAAAATTCAGTTGGTAGATATTGTAGAAATTCTCCCAAAAGATGCATTGCCCTGCTATAATTCTGTGGTGATTGAATATTTTTTGTATAAAATTCCAGATTTGTCGGAACATTTTTTGTACGCTAATGATGATATGTTTTTTAATGCAGATGTACAGCCTGATTTTTTCTTTAATGTCAGCGGCTACCCGATTGTGCGTATGAAACGAAAGCCGTTTGCAAAATGGAATTACAAAATTGAAAAATTATTCAAAAAAGAACTCTCTGTTTATAAACAAACATTGGTCAATGCCGCAGATTTGGTTGAAAGAAAATTTAACAAATATTATTCAGGAAAACCACATCATAATATTGACGCATATCTGAAAAGTGATTACCAAACTGCCATAGAAGAGGTTTTCAAAAATGAAGTTACAGCCACAGTTACCAATCATTTGCGCAGCAGACAGGATATTCAAAGAATGGGTTTTCTGTACTATGCTTTGGCTATTGAACACGGACAACTGAAATATGTAACTAAACAAGAATCGTGCGTGGTGCGATTGCAACGAAAAAACTATCAACATTATTTTGATAAATATCACCCTAAATTGGTGTGTGTGAACGACAGTGAGCGCGTTTCCGACAGCGACAGAACACGAATGAAAAACTTTTTAAAAAATTTATTTCCACATAAATCAAAATTTGAATTATGATTATTCTAAAAATTATTGCCAACCTCATTCCAAGTAAAGATGGCAGGCATCGTATGCGCAAAATAGCAAAGAAATACAGCGTAAGCGCATTGGCAGCATATATAAAAATAAAATGCAATAACACAGAACCACACTATTATTTTTCCATTTGTGCTATTGCTAAAAACGAAGGTCGCTATTTTGCGGAGTGGATTGAATACCACAAAGGGCTTGGGTGCGAAAAATTTTATATTTACGACAATGAATCAACCGATAATACAAGGGCTGTTTTGCAGCCATATATCGCTTCCAAACTCGTTGAATATAATTTTATTGCTGGCAAAAAAAAGCAAAGAACTGCGTATGACAAATGTTTAAGACGGCACAGATTTGATTCACGCTGGATTGCCTTTATTGATTTGGACGAATTTATTGTGCCAATGAAAAATGAAACCATTCCCGAATTTTTGCAGTACTACGAAGATTTTTCTGGCATTGAAATAAATTGGCTAATATATGGCTCTGATGGGCAGAAACAACGGACTGACGGATTTGTAATTGATAGGTTTCGCTCACATTCATTGCCCAATTTTGACCAAAATCGCCATATAAAAAGCATTATTAACCCTCGCAAAGCATTTTCTTTCATTGGCGCACACGAGGCAGCGTGTTTGTCTGGTAAAACTGTGGATACAAACAAAAAAATCGTTCATAAAACATTTTGGGAACGCGAACCCCTGCAAGATAAAATCAGAATTAATCATTATGCCGTGAAGTCGTATGAGGAATTTTTAGAAAAACGCAGTCGTGGAAATGCGCGCAAACATAAACTGCGTAATCTGGATTTTTTTGACCAATATAACAGAAATGAAGTTAAAAATGACACAACGATGGATAAATATATCGCAAAATTAAAAAAAGTTTTATAATTCAAAACTTGATTTTTCCGGCAAAATACTTTCAAAAGCCGAATTAATATTGTTCATCGTTTTTTCAAAATTTCTTATTAACGAATTGTCATTCAGGCAAATAAGAGAGTAATTTTGCTCGCGAATTGCTTTAATTGCTTTTTTTGATTTAATAACAAGCGGAAACATTTTTGTATCATTGTAGGTGTTGTACGGGTTAAAATTCGATTGACAAATTTGCCAAGTACGGAAAAGTTCTTGCGTAAAATCTTTTGTGCTGCGAAATCTGTGTGCCGACATTGCTGTAAGTTCTTTTTCTGCCACGTTCCAAACCTCTTCGTAAGTAGTTTTCAGATAAGGCTGAGCATTGTGAGGTGTGCGCAATGTGATAAATTCTCTGTAAGGTTTCAAAAAATAGGTTAAATTTGCTTTTTTACCGTAACCAGAATTAAACCATTTTTCATAATCACGTTTTATAATTGCCTGTTTATCAAAATATTGATTGATAAAATTAATGTTATTTTTTAAACATTTACTCCACAAACCTGTACCAAAATTTGTGCGAAATGCTGCAATATCATTAGGAAGTCCATTTTTAAAAAATCGCTCTTCAAAAATATCATTAATTATAAAG
The DNA here is from genome assembly GCA_031260925.1 of Prevotellaceae bacterium. Classification (GTDB taxonomy): domain Bacteria; phylum Bacteroidota; class Bacteroidia; order Bacteroidales; family Paludibacteraceae; genus F0058. The sequence goes on from JAISKN010000117.1 coordinate 15,914, forward strand.
AAATCATCATTAAAATAGACAAAACGCTCTGAAATATTTGGAATTTTGTGCAGATAAATTTCAATCATACTCGAATTGAACGTTGGCAAAAACTGCTTTGGAATATAATCTTCGTGATTTACAATATTTAGTTTGGGGTGGTTGATATTCAGCCACTCGGGTTTTTGTCCGCAGGTTACGAAATGAATTTTGCGTACCCAAGGCGCAAAGTTCTCCACACCTCGAAACCAATATTTCAAAAAGCCATAGTCGCGGAAACGAGCCTCTGAAACTTCATTTTTAGCGTTATCTATTTTACCAGAATAATCAGCAAAATCCTTTCGCCATCTCGGGTCGTCCATATCTACCCAAGTAATTACAAAGTCTATCTCTTGATTTTGTTGCATTTTAAATAATTATTTTTTGACATAAAAAGTCTAAAAAATTATTTACGATTTACAACAGAAAATATCAATCGTAAATCGTAAATCTAAAATCGTCAGTTTATTTTACTTCATAAAATTCAAGCCATTTTACCTGCAATTTGCCTTCTGATGCGTGTTTTTTTGCAGGAATAAATGAGTTGAAAACAGGGAAAAGTTTTTCGTTCAATGTAAATGAAGTTCTGAACACAACCACATTATTTATCAACCAAACTAACTCATTTTCAGTCCAATAGAGCGAATAAATTTGATATTCGGAGGTGTTTATTCCGCGAATTTTCGCCGAATAATAATTTCCGTTTTTGTCATAAACTCCAACTTCAACTTTTTTGCCGTTGCCGAGCATAATATTAATGTGTGGGAGTTTTTCGCCGTTTGCAAGCCAAAAAGCGTGTCTCGGCGAGCCTGTAAAACGAATTTTTGCCCTGATATAACCGCCTTTCTGTCCGAAAACTGCGCTGCCGTTAATCACGTCAGATGTAAATTCGTAATCTTTTTCGATAAAGCCTTTTGCAGTGTGCCAAGTTGGCGATTTGAAGTTCTGAATTTTGGTTGCAATCGTCAATTCTTTGCCGCCGACAACGTTTGCGCCGCCTGTGTTTGCCTGACGTTCGTTCAAAAATGAATGCACCGT
>JAISKN010000165.1 GCA_031260925.1 Prevotellaceae bacterium
TCTTTTTGCCACTTGTTCGACAGTTGGCTGAGTTGGTCGTTTGCCGACTCATACGCAGGTATGGCTTTGAGAATATAGTCCATATCTACAACGGCAAATTTTTGAGCGTTTCCTGCAAATATTGCCGAAAAAATAATTATTGATGTTAAAAATAATTTTTTCATATTGTTTAAAATTTTTTACTACGAATTCACTAATTTTAGACTAATGAATATTTAATTTGTTTAATTAACCATTAATCACTAATCATTAATCATTGTTTAAAACTCCTGTCCAAGCACGAAAGTAAATTGACTGCCGCTTGCTTTGTCTGAGCCGAGAACTTTGTCGAAACCGTAACCCCAATCAACACCCAGCAGTCCGAACATCGGCAGATAAACTCTGACACCGACACCAGCAGCGCGTTTCAAATCAAAGGGGTTAAACTTTTTCATTTCGTCCCAACAATTTCCGCCTTCGAGGAATGCCAACGCCCAAATTGTAGTCGATTGTTGCAACATAATTGGATAGCGGACTTCCATTGTGAGGCGTGTGTACAGATTTCCGTTTGAAACAGCATAGCCGTCAACCATTTTGTTCGGCGTTAATGCGCCAGAAGTGTAACCTCGCAAGCCGATTGTTTCTGTTCCGGGAGATGAATAGCCAGACATTCCGTCTCCGCCGACATTAAATTTTTCAAAAGGCGTTTGTTTATATTTATTGTAATAGCCCACAAAGCCGTATTCTACGCGCGCCATAAACACAAGTTTTTCGTTTTTCGACATCGGCACGAACATTTTTGCCTGAAATTTCCATTTGTGGTACTCAATCCATTTTCTTGCCGCCGCAGGGTCAAGTTTGCTGTAATCTACACTTTTGTTAAATGCAGAGTAGGGTGGAGTAGCCGCAACTGAAAATGTGAAAGTAGAGCCGCGCCGCGTATAAATCGGCTGGTCAATAGAATTGCGCTGCAAGGTAATGCCAAGCGAAAGATTATTTGATACTCCGTCAGTGAAACCAAAATAATACGGCTCCCATTTTTTTAAATTATAATTTTGATATGAAAGTTCGGTGTAAAGCGAAAAATAGTCGTCAGGCCACTTTAAGCGCGTGCCGATGCCGACAGATGCGCCGAAAGTGAGCATTCTCATACTTGGGTCATATTCTGCTGCATAAGTATAATCTGGACCATATACCGAATTATAATAACTATTTATATTATTATACAGATTTTGCTTGTAACGGTCGCTGTAACCATTTTGAATTGCATAATACGCGCTCACAGAAAGCGAATTAGGGCGTTTTCCGCCAAGCCAAGGCTCAAAAAATGAAATGCTGTAATTTTGATAATAAATGCCGTTTGCCTGCGCTCTGATGCTGAAAGTTTGCCCTTCGCCCTGTGGCAAAATGCGGTACATTTTTTTCTTAAAAAGATTTTGAATAGCAAAATTGGTGAATTTTATTCCAATAGAAAGCACAATTCCCTGCTGTCCGTAGCCTGCCGAAAACTCAAACTGGTCGGAAGATTTTGTCTGTAAATTATAGACAATATCAACAGTGCCGTCTTCCATATTTGGCTGAATCATATCAGGGTTTGTAAAAAGTGCCTCCTCGTCAAAAAGTTTCATCTGCGCCAAATCTCTGAGAGAGCGCACGAGGTCGTTCTGCGAATAAACAGTTCCCGGTCGGGTGCGCAGTTCGCGGCGCACAACGTGTTCATAAACGCGGTCGTTGCCGTTGATTACAACTTTGTTGATTGTGGCAGGTCTGCCCTCGTACATTCGCATTTCAAAATTAATTGTGTCGCCGATAATGCTAACTTCCACAGGGTCAATATTAAAAAAGAGATAGCCGTTGTCTTTATAAAGAGATGAAACCGCGTCTTCATCGCCCGTAAGGCGTTTGTCCAACTGTTTAAGGTTGTAAATATCGCCTTTTTTGATGTTCAGATAAGCATCAAGTATGGTGCTTGGATAAATCGTATTGCCGACCCAGGTAATGTCGCCGAAATAGTATTTTTTTCCCTCGTCAATGGTCATATAAATATCAACGTGCGCCTCGTCAATATGTACTACGCTGTCGTGCGTGATTTCTGCATCGCGGTAGCCGATTTCGTTATATTTGGCTATAACTGACTCTTTATCAACATCATACAGCGATTTTATAAATTTTTTACTTTTAAAAATATTAAAAATATCGGTAGAACGATTTGTTTTTTTCATTGCCTTGTCGATTTTGCGCAACGAAAGAGCCTTATTTCCGGTAGCATAAATTTCGTGAACTGTAACTTTTTCTTTTTTATCAACGGTAATATCAAGTAAAACGCTGCCTTGTAAATTCGGGTCGTTTCTTTGATAAACAAAAACGGCGGCGTTTTCAAAACCTTTGTCTGCAAAATATTTTTTAATCTGAATTTTTACGCGGTCAATCAAATCGGGTGTAAGTTGCGAGTTTCGCGAAACATTTGCTTTCTTTTCAATGTCTTCCTGTTCCGATTTTTTCATTCCGTAATAATTTATCTGCGAGATTTTTGGGCGTTGTTTGAGCGAGATATTGAGCCAAATGCTGTCTGACGTGATTTTATCAGCCAAAATTTGTACTTCTGAATAATATGCTTGTTTCCAAAAACGAGTTACGGCATTGGTGATTTCGGCACCGGGGACAGAAATTTCCTGCCCGACAGCCAAGCCCGAAAAGCCGATTATCACATAGTCTTCGTGCGTAATATCGCCCGTAACTTTAATGTCGGCAATAACGAGTTTTTTTGCCGCATCGTAATTGATTGCGCTTTCGGTAGTGTCGTTCTCCTGCGCAAAAACTCCGCTGCAAAATACACTCAAAATCAATGCTGTTAAAAAAGATTTAATTTTCATTTATATTTTTAATATTTTTTTCTATTCTTTAAAATAAATTTCTTTCTGCAATCAATGATAATTTAACATTTTTCATAGAAAACAGCCTGATTATATAAGTTCAATTCCGTGCTTTTTAGCATAATCTTGAATAGAAATGCCTCTGTCAAATTCTGCACGTTGCTCTGGTGTAAAACCCAAAATAGGAGTATGATTTACAGGCTTTTGATTAGCCATCATTCTACCTATTAATTCATAAGTTAAAATTTCTTTTGTTTCAGTTTGTTTTGGCTGAACAAAAAAATCAGTCCCTTTTTGGTTTAATGTTAAAGTTGCCATAATTTTTTTATTTTTATATAAGACATCAGCATTTTAAATTGACAAAACTGTCTCATATCTCATATCTTGTGTCTCATATCTTGTGTCTATTTAAGTTGTTCCGAAGTTTTGCCGAAACGTCTTTCGCGTTTTTGGTACTCAACAATCATTTCGTAAAAATTTTCTTTTGTGAAATCAGGCCAGTAAATATCAGTAAAAAAGAGTTCCGAATATGCTGCCTGCCAAAGCAGAAAATTACTTATGCGCACTTCCCCGCCTGTTCTAATCAACATATCTGGGTTTGGAAAATCTTTTGTTTCGAGATAATCGGAAATGGTCTGTTCGGTAATTTCCTCCGAGATTTTGCCCGATTTTACATCATTAAAAATATTTTTAACCGCTTTTACTATCTCCCATTTAGACGAATAACTCAATGCTAAAATCAGTGTCAAGCCCGTATGCGCACTTGTGTTTGCGATGCAATTTTTGAGTTTTTCGGCAACGTCTTTCGGCATTCTTTCAATATCGCCAATCACTTGCAGCCGCACGTTGTTTTTGATAAAAGTTGGCGTCTCTTTTTCGATGTTTTCTACGAGCAGTTTCATTATTCCCGCAATTTCCCTTTCTGGTCTGTTCCAGTTTTCAGTTGAAAAAGTGTAAAGAGTAAGATATTTTAAGCCGATTTCCACTGCTGCCTCAGTAATTTGCCGTACCGTACCAATGCCGTTGTTATGTCCAAAAAGGCGGTCAAAACCTTGTAGTTTTGCCCATCTGCCATTCCCGTCCATCACCATTGCAATATGCTGCGGAATATTTTCTTTTTGTATTTGTTCTTTAAAACTCATCTATTTTTTACAAAATCTCATTTTTATATAATTCTACATACTATCATTTACAATTTGTTCCAAATTTTCAAATAATAGTATTATATCTGCGTGCAATTCATCTGTTGTCATTGCAGATGCAACTGCAGAACGATTAATTTTTAAATCTGCATTATCTATTTCTTTTATTCTTTGAAATAAAGAATCTTGATTTTCAAACAATAATTTTTTACCATCTAAAACTGAAAAGATTTGTGCTTTAACATTATTCCAATTACTGCCTTTTGGCAACGTTAAATTTTGTTCACTAAAAAACAAATCAATAACATTATTATACGGTTGTAAAAATAAACCATCCTGTTTAGTCAATGTTTGTACTGCACGTTTCCAAGCGTCAGGTACTAATAAATAGTTGTCAATATTCTTGCGTTTCCACTCATTTAAAACATATTGATTAGCAGACGGATTGATTGCAACTTCATCATTATCATAATCTAATAAAATTGCTCTTTTTAGATTTGGGATAATTTGTTTAAGTGCCAGATAATGTTTGCCAGCTTTGTCTTTCATATCTTTTTTTGTTGAACCACCCAAAATAAATGGATAAAATTTTTGATAAATTTCTGTTTTTTCTAATATTTTTGCCCACGAAGCAAGAATTCTTTCGTCATCTTCTCCTTCCAAATATAAAACATAAGGATTTTCCTGTGTCCGAACTACATCAATATTATTAATGTCGCTTAATGCAGAAATTACTGCATCATTTGAAACCACCCTGCTTGGAGTTCCTGATAAAATAGAAAGAATAGAATTAAATTCAACATTTTTTATAAATTCTTCAGAATGAGTTGCAATTAGGAATTGAACTTGACTTTGTTTAAAATAATTGATTATTTGCCGTTGTAAATTAACGTGCAAGTGTGCATCAGGTTCATCAAACAAAATTGTCGTTACACGTTTATAACCATACATAAAAGCCAATAAAGTTAATATTTGGTGAAAACCACTGCCTCCAGAAATAATATCAAAATTCTTTTTTTCATATTGATACTCTACAATTATTTCTGTACTTGTCTGTTGGTCATATTGTGGAGGCAATAAATCTATGTTAAACCATTCTTTAATTCTCTTAATTATTTCTGTCCATTCAGTATTGTTTTCTATTGAAATATTTGAATTGTCAATAACTCTATATAACAAATTCCTTAATACAGAACCAGGTTGTGCCTTGCCAACATTTTGCCGTACATTCCCATCTCCTAACCATTTTTCGTGTGGTTCTAAACCTGAGAATGGTGGAACGTAAACAACATACGGCATATTATCCTCTTGGTCTAATCTGTTAAATTCTCCCCACCCTTTCAATGGCTTTGCATAAACTGCTTGTGGCGATTGGTAACGCATTTGCACGCAAAAATTTTTTTCTTCACCATTTATATTTTTCCAAAACACATCTATTTCAATATAAATATATATCTGATTTTTTTTACCTGTCTGTATGTCATCTTCATAGCGTCTGTCTGTTTTATCTTTCCACAATAAGTTAAATTCAGGAACAGGCAAAGCAGTAAAGTTAGGAAGAACTATTTGTATTCCATTCTGTCCTTTTTTGCGTGTCAATCTAAACTGCTCAACGCAAAATTGCCAAATTGCCAAAGCCTGTAAAACGGTACTTTTACCGCTATTATTGCTTCCTACAACCAAATCAAAATTGGTAAAATAAAAAGTTTCTTCTTTGACTTTTTTAAAATTTTTTAAAATGAGTTTGTGTATCATAATTATTTTTTAATTGCATTATTTGCACCCGCACCAATTTGTGATAAACGTGAGTGATTTTACAATCGAGTTGTTACAATTTTACCATCTTGAAGCACCACTAATTCTTGGTGTCTCAATTTTTTTTCTGCAATCATTTTTTCATAAGCCAAATCAAGCCCGTGCAGAATTTTATTTACCATTTCTTCTGTCATAATATTTCTTTTAATAAATTATATTTATTATGATTTAAAATTTCTATTTGCTTATTAATCACTTTTTTAACAATTAATTCTCTTTCGTTCTCTGAATTATCAAAAATCAATATTCCGTCAGCGATTTCAATATAAATTTCAAAAAGATTTTGTATTCCCCGATAATAACGCCGTTCAATAACATTTTTATCAATATTGTGTCCGCCTTCTGACACTCGTTTTGCGACACGTTCTTTTGCCAATTCTACCGTTTGCAGCCAAAAGAAAAGCAGATTAATATTATATCCATTTTGTTTTGCTTTTAAAAGCATATTTTTATAACTTTTTGAAGACAATGTAGTTTCAAAAGCAAAACTGATATTGTTTTCCAAAAGTTTATCAATTCTTTGCAACATTAATTTACCTGCTTGAATGGCTACTTTTTCTGGCTGAAAAGGAGAAAGCCCTTTTGCAATTTCGTCAGCATTTACAAATTCCAAGCAATGTAATTCAGGCAAAATTGTGTATGATGCAGTTGTTTTTCCTGCACCATTACAGCCTGCAATTATGTAAATATTTTTTACCATTTTTCAAATTCATCTTCTCCAATTAGTAGGTTTCCTTCGTCCGTCTATGCACGCTTTGCAGATTTCAAAACAATTTATCGAAATATAAACGCCGACAGTTGAGTACCAATCATTGTTGTTCCACATTCCTTTGTTTAATTTGAGCGGGTTATCAACCAAATCAAAATTATCGTTCCAAAGCGTTTTCGTCATTCCCCAATATGCGCCAATGTTCCACCGCTTGCCAAAATGATATTTCACGCCAAGTCCAAAAGGCACAATCGGAGCAACGCCGCCATTGAAAAAACTCGCTCCAACTCCAGCAAAAATATACGGCGCAACTTTCGATGAATACGGCTCAAGTTGCCCAACGGCAAAGTTAAAAAAGTTAAATTCCCCAATCGCCGCAACATCAACAAAAGTCGTTTTGCTGAATTTGCCGTCAAATTCGCCTATTCCCGCTTGCCCTGCGGTTGATTGCAGTTTTATTTCCCAATGTCCGTTAAATTTATATTTTACAAATGCCCCGAAAGTCGGTAACATATTTGCAAAAAGTTTTTCATTTACATCGCCAAGATAGAAACTTCCGCCGCCCAAAACGCCTGCTTCGAGATAATATTTTGTGTATTTATATTTTTGAGAATACGCCTTTGAAAAACACAAACTCGTGATTATCAACAAAATAGAACAATAAAAATATTTCAACTTCATAATAAAATGTTTTACACAAGATAAAACGTTTTTTTTCTAAAAAAATTGCACAAAGGTAATCAAAATTTGGTAAAAATTTATCTTTCTTCAAATTATGCTGCAAAGATAATGTTTTTTCGGCAAATAAAAAAAACATTTTTCCTGCTTTTCAAAATTCGTAAAATAGAATAATTTGAAATAAACTAATTTGAAATCATTTTATTTCAAATTAGTTTATTTCAAATTAAATGATTACCTTTGCAGAAAAATTTGAAAATTATGGAAACACCTTTTGTTTATGGACGTATTGCGATTTTTGAAAATTACACTAATCGCGAAAAAGAATCATTGTTGTTGAAAAACAATTTTCTGAGTTTAATCAACACTGTTATTATTTCTCCGCGCAGGTGGGGAAAGACTTCTCTTGTTAATAAAGTGTCTGAAACGCTGAAAAAAGAGCATCATAAAGAAGTGATTGTCTGCAATTTAGATATTTTTAATTGTCGTACTGAGGAGCAATTTTACAAAGCCTATTCCAATGCTATTTTGAAGGCATCGCTTTCCACTTGGGAAAAATTTATAATTGGCTCAAAGAAATATCTTGGGCGGTTTGCCCCAAGTGTTTCTTTTTCAGATACTACGCAGACTTATGAATTGTCGTTTGGCATTGATTTAAAAGAGCCGCATTTGTCATTTGACGAGATTTTAGATTTGCCTCAAACCATTGCCAAAGACACAGGTAAAAAACTGATAGTGTGCATTGATGAGTTTCAGAATATCAATGAATATCCCGATTCGCTGGCTTTTCAGCGGACTTTACGCGCCCATTGGCAGACTCACGACAAAGTTTGCTATTGCCTTTTTGGAAGCAAACGGCATTTGCTGATGGATATTTTCAATGCCTATAATATGCCTTTCTATAAATTTGGCGATATTCTTTTTCTTCAAAAAATTAACAGAGAAGATTGGGTGAAATTTATTTCTGAACGATTTGCGGCAACAGGCAAGCAGATTTCAGATGAATTGAGCGGACAAATTGCAGACACAATGCAAAATCACCCTTATTATACACAGCAATACAGCCAACAAGTGTGGTTGCGCACAGAAAATGAATGTACCGAAGAAGTTTTGCATACCGCTTTGTTGAGTTTAATTGACCAGTTAAGTCTGCTTTTTACCAATATTATTGATTCTCTATCGACAAAGCAAATCAATTTTTTGGTGGCTATTATTTCTGGCGAAACAAGTTTTTCATCGGCAGACGTACTGAAAAAATATGATTTAGGAACGTCCGCCAACATCAAAAATCTCAAAAAAGCCACGCTTGAAAAAGATTTGATTGATATTTTGCCGCACAATAAAATTGTTTTACAAGACCCCGCTTTTGAATACTGGCTGAAAAATTATTATATGAATTCGGCTAAAATGTAGCATTTTTCACATTATTACTAATGCTGATATTTTTATAATACCATTATTATAATGTTGAAATTTCACTGTAAAAGTACAAAAATATTTTAAAACAACAATATAATCAAAAAACTCAAACAATTTGTTTTGTACCTTTATTCGTTATTAGAGCGTGTAAATCGGTCTTAAAAAATTTGTAGGCTTTTTTGAAAAACGACAGATATGTTTCATTTCTAAACATTTCTGAATCGGTGGCGGCTTTGTAGGTCAAAAAGATGCCGACAGGCAGCAAAATTGACGAACTTAGCCACATTCCCTGCCAAACGCTCCATACATTTTCACGCCCCATTTTTTGACCGTAAGTGTCTATTATATAGTAGATTATAAACAAAACTATGGAAACAACGGCAGGCATTCCCAAGCCGCCTTTGCCGATAATTGCACCGAGCGGCGCACCGATAAAAAAGAAAATCAGGCAGGCAAACGACAGCGTAAATTTTCTGTGCCACTCAATATTGTGGCGCACATAATAGTTGTCCGCCTCGTTAATAACAATCGTATTATATTGAACATCAGACACAGTATTCTGCATTTTCATTACTGCCGTGTTTGCAATCTGCTTCATTTGCTCCTGCGAAGAGATAAGAAAAAGCGAGTCGGTATTGCGGGTTGTTTGAGAAAATGCTATTGGGAGGCTGTCCTTTTTTTCAATGTAAGTCGGCTGATAGGTGTTGCCAAAAAGTTTGTTTTCTACAATATTTTCGGCGTAAGTATCTTTTAATGAATCTCTTACGAAATTTATTGAATCAATATCGTGCGTAAGTTTTTGAATATTTTTGCTGATATGTTGATTTTGAAAAATATCACCGCTCAATTCTTCAAAATTTGTGTCGAAATCAATCAAAATATCTTTTGTCTGAAAAGTTTCGCGCCGATATGGAGTGTTGTCGCGGCTCTTTGTTTGAGATTTCAGATTTTCAAAATATTCGCCGTTTGTAAGCGAAATAATCAGATTTTTTTTGTCGGCAGTGGTTGCAATTCTCAATGTGTCGGCGGTGGTAACATTGGCGTTTTCAAAGCCGTTTGAAAAATCGTAAATCATCACATCGCAAAGGGCTTTGTGCTTGGTATCTTTGCTGCGGGCATAAATATTCCAGCCGCGAATGCCTGAATAAAATTCGCCGACAGGAATTTCAAGTTCGGGCGATTTTTGCCTGAACGAAAACATCAGCACCCACATTTTTTGCTGCGCAATCGGTATCACATTGTTTGAGAAAAAAAACGCTCCAACGACCAAAAATGAGATAAAAATCAACAGTGAGCGCATTATTCTGAAAAGTGAAATCCCCGCTGTTTTCATAGAAAGCAGTTCGAGCCGCTCGCCGAGATTGCCGAAAGTCATCAGCGAGGCGAGCAAAATTGCAAGCGGCAGCGCAATAGGCGTTGAAGTGAGGCAGGCGTAGTAGAAAAATCGCGCCAAAACCCAAAGTGGAATGCCTTTGCCAATAAGTTCATCAACGTGCAGCCACACAAATTGCATCACCACAATAAAAAGGCACACAAAAAATGTTGCAAAGAACAACACGATAAAACTTTTGAAAATATATCTGTCAATTAACTTTATATTAGGCATTTGGACAATAGGAGTTAGGGAATAGAAATTAGTAAATTGGCGTGTCTGCTGATATTGTGGGCGGAGTAAATTTTAGTTTTTCAAGCGTCTGTTTCTCAGTTGGTTTTTTATTGATTCTTTGAATAATAATTGTGTCTTTTTTTTCTATCTTTACAGTGTCAATTTTCAGAGTATCAGCAAGTTGCACAGTATCATTTATATTGATATTTTCCATTTCTGCATTTTCAATCGGAATATTATTTTCTATTTTTTCAGGAAAAATATTGTTAAAGTTTTTGATAAAAATAAAAATCCCAACCGCCAACAAAATAAACGCTAAAATCACAAAAATTATTTTTGAATTAATATTTTTCTTTGATTTTTGTTTTTTCAAACCGATTTTTTGCTGCAAATCAGCGACATTTTGCGCGTGATTTCCTTTAACACTGTCGTAGCCTTCGAGCGTTTCTGCAAGAATTTTGTCCTGCAAAGCCTCGCGTTCAAGAAAATTTATTTCCTGTCCGCTTCTGATGCCCGATATGTAATTTTTCAGATTTAATACGTTTTCAACAGGCTGATATTCAGATGTTGAGTATGTTGAAACCAACTTTAAAACTCCTTTTTGGACAGAATTTTTTACTTTTTTAAGTTCATAGCCTGTACTGTCGGCAATATCTTGGTACGAAATTTCTTCGTAGAAAAACCGCAAAATTGCAACACGCGGCTCAACAGGCAGTTTTTTTACGCGCTCTTTGAAAGATTTTTCCGTACATTTTTCGTTTAAAAGTTTGAGCGTATTGTAAAAATCTTCATCTTTTTCGTCAATTTCAAACAATGTTTCCGATTTTTGCGGAGTCAATTTCAAACAGTAACTTTTAATTTCAGAATAGAGCCAAATACGGAAATTATCAATGTTTTCAACAGTTATTTTTTGTGAAATATCATTAAAAACAGTTTCAACTGCCTCTTTTGCTTT
>JAISKN010000190.1 GCA_031260925.1 Prevotellaceae bacterium
CATTCCTACGGAATGCTCTGAATATGTGATACTTAATTTCTACCGAGCGATTCATTCCTACGGAATGATGCTGCATTTGTACCGCAATCCGTTAGGATTGCATCGCTCGGTAGAAAAAATACAAATATAAATCTGCATTCCGTAGGAATGCACCCTTAAAAAACATTTCAACCCCTGATTCGCATTATTCATTAAATTACATCGCTGCTACTTTTCTCAAAACAGGAAAAGAAAAACGTTTGCGCTGCGGTTTTGGCGCAGGTTCTTCGCGCAAAATAAGCGAATGAATGTCAATAAAATTTGGTATTCGCTTTGAGCGTGCAAATGCCTCTTCCACTTCAGGCGGCGCATCTGTAAAAATTACTTTTGATTTCATAATAAATTATTTTCTTGTTCGTAATATTTTTTTTGTTTTCGCCAATATCCCGCACCAAAAATGCGAATATTGTTGTTTCTTTCTGTAAATCTTACAGTTAAAATATCTTTTGGTGTTCTACCAATAAAAAAATACCTTTCTTCCAATAAAGAGTGTTCTTCATCTTCACGAATTATTCCGTTCTCATCAAAAAACGCCTCTTGTGCCTCTTTAAAAGAAACGCCGTGCTTTTCGATATTCTCTAAATTTTTATTTTCGTCCCACTCAAAAGTCATTGATTAAATTCTTTGCAAAGTTAGTGATTTTTTTTAAAACAATATTTAATTTAATTATTAATTTCAGGAAAATAAGTCATAAGATTTTGCGGCTCAATTACTATTATATCAGTCAAATTTTTATAATCTTTTGTGTTTCGTGTAATAATCAAATCTATATCATATTTTATAGCCGTCTGTGCCTGTACGGCATCTTCAAAATCGTTCCAATCAGAATAGATTGCTTTCAGTATTATCGTTTTATCAATTCCAGCCACATCAATCACTTGCAACAACTTTTGCAGAAACAATAAAGTTTTTTCTCTGCCGTTTTCTTTTTTCAAAATATAAAATATATCAGTAACCGTAGTTGCGGAAACGTATGCTTTTAATTTCCCGTCATTTATACATTCCATAATTTTTACACAATCGGTAAAAAACGGCATTCTTTGCAATGCAATATCAATGATTATATTTGTATCTAAAAGGGCTTTCATTTATATTTTTCTGTTAAATATTCATATTTTGCATTATCAATATTATTGTTTTCGAGTTTAAAAGCACCTGCCCATTCATTTAAAAAATCGTTAGCAGTATATTTTTCTGCTTTTTCAGTTGCCTGTAAAAATGTTTTTGAGAAAAGTTCTGTTTCAACCTGACTGTTATTGTTATTTTCTTTCGAAACAGGCAAAACAATTACTTCAACCTCCTGTTTATTGAAAGACGGCTCAAAAAACGGAAAAAAAATAATTCCATTTTCCAAAATAAAAGTATTGAATTTATATGCTTGCATAGTAGTTAAAAATTTTTGCAAAGTTAGTTTTTTTTTTTCACATATAAAATTTGCAAAAAAACGGTTGCCTTATTTTTTTTGGCAACCGTTTTTCATTAAAGTATTATGCTTTTTCTTTTACGATTTCGTCTAAATCTGTAACGCTTTTACTGGCATCGTAGGCGCGTTCGTATTCGTCACGCGACATTACAATCAGTTTGTCGTACTCTTTTAGACCTGTTCCTGCTGGAATTTTAAGACCAACAATTACGTTCTCTTTCATACCTTCAAGTTTATCAACTTTGCCGTTGATAGCGGCTTCGTTGAGTACCTTTGTGGTTTCTTGGAATGATGCTGCGGACATAAAACTCTTTGTCTGCAACGCTGCGCGTGTAATTCCTTGCAGCACAGGAGATGAAGTCGATGGAACGGCATCGCGCGTATCAATCAGTTTCAAGTCCTTGCGTTTGAGAGCAGAGTTTTCATCGCGGAGTTTGCGCGCGGTAACAATCTGTCCCGCTTTAAAGAGTTCGCTGTTTCCGCCGTCAGTAACAACTTTTTTTCCGAAAATCTGGTCATTTTCTTCCATAAAAGTGTATTTATCAACAAGTTGTCCTTCGAGGAAATGAGTGTCGCCCGGCTCAATAATTTGAACTTTTGACATCATTTGACGAACAATAACTTCAAAATGCTTGTCGTTGATTTTTACACCCTGTAAGCGATAAACGTCCTGAATTTCATTCACAATATATTCCTGAACTGCGGTTGGTCCTTTAATTGCCAAAATATCGGCAGGAGTAGTTATGCCGTCTGACAAAGGAATGCCAGCGCGTACATAATCGCCTTCCTGTACCAAAATCTGTTTTGCCAGCGGAACAAGATATTTTTTTTCTTCGCCTGTTTTTGAAGTAACGGAAATTTCGCGGTTGCCTCGTTTGATTTTACCAAAAGAAATTTCGCCGTCAATTTCGGCAACGATAGCGGGGTTAGACGGGTTACGCGCCTCAAAAAGTTCGGTAACACGCGGCAGACCGCCAGTAATATCGCCCGCTTTGCCCTGCGCTCTCGGAATTTTCACGAGCAAATCGCCCTGTTTGATTTCGTTGTCCTCATCAACAACCAAGTGCGCGCCCACAGGCAAATTGTATGTTCTTAAAATATTATTTTCCTTATCAACGATATGAGCGGTCGGAGATTTTGTTTTATCTTTTGATTCGACAATAATTTTTTCTCTCAAACCTGTACTTTCATCAACTTCAACTTTGAAAGTTACGTTTTCGATAACGCTTTCAAACTGAACTTTACCCGAAAATTCGGAGATGATAACAGCGTTGAACGGGTCCCATTCGCAGATTACATCGCCTTTGGCAACAGTTGCCTCGTTCTTTTTGTAAAGTTTTGAGCCGTAAGGAATTGACTGCATTGTAAGGACAATTTTTGTGTTTTTGTCCATAATTCTCATTTCGGTTTGGCGGGAAACAACTACTTCGTATTGGTTTCCTGCTGC
The DNA here is from genome assembly GCA_031260925.1 of Prevotellaceae bacterium. Classification (GTDB taxonomy): domain Bacteria; phylum Bacteroidota; class Bacteroidia; order Bacteroidales; family Paludibacteraceae; genus F0058. The sequence continues at coordinate 2,910 of JAISKN010000190.1, forward strand.
GTCTTGCGCCTCAACCGTGCGGAGTTCGTCAATTTCCAAAATTCCGTCATAACGCGAAAGGATTTTGTTTTCTGCTGCAATGTTTGATGCAATACCTCCAACGTGGAAAGTACGCAATGTCAACTGAGTTCCCGGCTCGCCGATAGACTGCGCCGCTATAACGCCGACAGCCTCGCCTTTTCCTACCAAAAGTCCGTTAGAAAGGTTGCGACCGTAGCATTTTGCGCAAACGCCGTGTCTGCATTCGCAAGTCAGCACCGAACGCACTTCAACGCGCTCAATCGGAGAATCTTCGATAACCTGTGCAATTCGTTCATCAACCAATTCGCCTGCACCAACGATAAGTTCGTTTGTGAGCGGGTGGCGTACATCGTGAACTGTTACGCGACCTAAAATTCTGTCTGCCAGAGTTGCGATAACTTCTTCTTTATTTTTAAGTTCCGAAATTGTAAGTCCGCGCAAAGTGCCGCAGTCTTCTTCGGTAATAATAACATCGTGTGAAACATCGACAAGACGGCGTGTCAGATAACCAGCGTCAGCCGTTTTCAGAGCGGTGTCAGCCAAACCTTTACGCGCGCCGTGCGTAGAAATAAAATATTCCAACACGCTCAAGCCCTCTTTAAAGTTAGCCAAAATCGGATTTTCGATAATTTGACCGCCTTCCGCGCCTGCTTTCTGCGGTTTCGCCATAAGTCCGCGCATACCCGACAACTGACGAATTTGCTCTTTACTACCACGCGCTCCAGAGTCCAACATCATATAAACAGAGTTGAAACCTTGTTTGTCTGCGATAAATTGCTTCATCACAACATCGGTCAGATTTTTATTTACGCGAGTCCAAACGTCAATAATCTGGTTGTAACGCTCATTATTAGTAATGAAACCCATTGAGTAGTCTGAAACGATTTTATCAACTTCGTCATAGCCTTTTTGAACAAGACTTTCTTTTTCGACAGGAATAATTACGTCAGCCAAATTGAACGACAGTCCGCCTTGGAACGCCATTTTGTAGCCCAAATTTTTGATGTCGTCAAGGAATTGAGCGGTGCGAGCCACGCCCGACACTTCGATAACGTGTCCGATAATGTCGCGCAACGATTTTTTTGTTAAAATCTCGTTGAGGAAACCTACTTCCTGCGGAACATATTTATTAACAATGATACGTCCAACGGTTGTGTCTTTGATAATTTTCGTATGAATTTGTCCGCTTGCATCTTTTTCGCGTACTCTGACACTGATAAGAGCGTGAATATCAACTTTTTTCTCGTTGTATGCAATTTCTGCCTCTTGCGGAGACGAGAAAATCAAGCCCTCGCCTTTCGCATCCTTCCGCGCTTTTGTGATGTAATACAAACCAAGCACCATATCCTGTGAAGGTACGGTAATCGGCGCGCCGTTTGCTGGGTTGAGAATATTGTGAGAGCCGAGCATCAGCAGTTGCGCCTCGAGAATTGCCTCGTTGCCCAAAGGAAGATGCACAGCCATCTGGTCGCCGTCAAAGTCGGCGTTGAAAGCGGTACAAGCGAGCGGGTGAAGTTGAATTGCCTTGCCTTCAATCATTTTCGGCTGGAACGCCTGAATACCCAAGCGGTGCAAAGTTGGCGCACGGTTGAGCAAAACAGGGTGTCCTTTCATCACGTTTTCAAGAATATCGAAAACGACAGGGTCTTTTCTGTCAATGAATTTTTTGGCAGATTTAACTGTTTTTACAATTCCGCGTTCAATTAATTTTCTAATAATAAATGGTTTATAAAGTTCGGCAGCCATATCTTTCGGCAAACCGCACTCGCCCATTTTGAGTTCTGGTCCAACAACGATAACCGAACGAGCCGAATAATCGACACGTTTTCCGAGCAAATTCTGACGGAAACGTCCCTGTTTTCCTTTCAAACTTTCCGACAATGATTTGAGCGGGCGGTTTGAGTCTGATTTTGTAACGGCACTTCTGCGCGAGTTGTCAAGCAAACTATCTACAGCCTCCTGCAACATACGTTTTTCGTTGCGCAAAATTACTTCAGGGGCTTTTATTTCAATTAATCTTCTCAAACGGTTGTTTCTAATAATAACTCTGCGGTACAAATCATTCACGTCAGACGTTGCGAAACGACCGCCGTCAAGCGGCACAAGCGGGCGAAGTTCCGGCGGAATTACAGGCAACACCTTTAAAATCATCCATTCGGGCTTGTTGTACGCTTTTGATGAGCGGAACGATTCGATTACGTTCAGGCGTTTAAGAGCCTCTGCTTTGCGCTGTTGCGAAGTATCGGTGTCGGCTTTGTGGCGAAGTTCGTATGAAAGTTCGTCAAGATTTAATCTTTCGAGCATATCATAAACAGCCTCCGCGCCCATTTTTGCAATAAATTTATTCGGGTCGCTGTCTTCCAAAAGATGATTGTCCTTCGGCAGTTTTTCGATTAATTGCAAATATTCTTCTTCTTCAAGCGTGTCGCCGGCAGTAATTCCTTCCGTTCCGTCCAAAACTCCGAGTTGAATTATCACATATTTTTCATAATAGATAATTGTGTCAAGTTTTTTTGTGGGCATTCCCAAAAGATAACCGATTTTGTTCGGCAGCGAGCGGAAATACCAGATATGAGCCACAGGCACTACAAGTTGAATGTGTCCTGCACGTTCGCGGCGCACCTTTTTTTCGGTAACTTCCACGCCGCAACGGTCGCAAACGATACCTTTGTAGCGAATTCTTTTATATTTTCCGCAATGGCACTCGTAATCTCTGCAAGGACCGAAAATTCTTTCGCAAAAAAGACCGTCTCGTTCAGGTTTGTAAGTGCGGTAGTTGATAGTTTCGGGCTTTGTAATTTCGCCGAAAGATGTTTCCAAAATCTCTTCGGGCGATGCCAAGCCGATAGTTATCTTACTAAAATTGCTTTTTACCTTATTTTCTCTTCTAAATGCCATAATAATGTATGAATTTATTTATTGTTTTATTAAATTTTTAAAATCAGACGGCGAATTATTTGTTACTAAAACAACAGAATAATTGCCTTGTAAAAGCCCATTCAAAGAAATATTTTTTTCTTTTTCGGAAATATTTAAATTTTCCTGTTTTACAAGATTTCCCAATGTATTGTAAATCTGAATAGTTGCTGTTTGTGCTGCATCAGACAAAAAATATGCAATTTTTACATTGTCTTGTGCAGGATTTGGAGTTAAACTTACAATAAAACCGTTTGGAATATTTACATAAACAGAATCATAATCTTTGTATTTGTCAGCGGTTGCAATAACTTCGAGTTTGTACCAACTTGATTTTTTAGGCAAATCGATTTCAATTTCTTTACCATTGCCGATTTCTTTTTCTTCGGAATTATACCAGATATATTTTGCAGGCTCATTAATCTCGTCGGCAGTAAGTTTTAGAGTTTTTTCAGTTAAAATTGCATTTGCGTGCGCCTGAATTGCAAAGTAACGGCTTAAATCTCTTGCAACAATGTAATGTTCTCCGCCAAGCAGTTCGCCGTTATATTCAGTTGTTATATCAAACTCAAAAATATCTGTTTCGGGTATTTCTTTTGAAAGAAAATAAACCGATGTATGTAATGTATGCAGTTCTTTTTCAGGAAGTTTGATATTACTAATAACAACCTCATTTGAGGTAAGCAACCATCCTTTTTTTGTTATTTTAAAGCCCGTACCATTGCTTCCGCTATTTTCCCACGCTTGTTGAAGATATTTATCAGGTTTTACATAAACTTCCGCATATTGCAGTAAATTGTTGTTGAAATTTACTTTGAGGTCAAACGTCTCTTTGATAAATGCAGGCTGCATTATACTCATCAGACTTGTGTTTTGTGCTACCTGCATAAATGCGACATTAACAGAGGCAACATTATTTGAGTTTAATACAAAATTTCTTAAACTGCCGTTAGTTGTTGTATTTAAATCAGGAATAGTATTACCGTCTTCTAAAACAGCAAGCAGGCAATAATGCCAAATATTTTCTTCATAATCATCGCCAGAATTAATATCGTTTATCCAATCTACGCATTCTTGATATTGATTAAAACGTGGTCGGTCGCTTGCTTTCCAATCTACAAGAACTTCGGCAGGGAGACCATTATTAATCTTTACAACTTGGTCTGTAGGAATTGTAACATAACCATTATTAATATTTTTATTAAGAAGCCCACCTATAATAACAGGACTATTATTGCCACAAGTAAATGGTGTGCCGTTCCATTGATTTGGCCAACTTTCATTTATTCCTGCCTTTGCCCAATAAACTCGTAATCTCTCTGTGCCATTGGCAAAATTAGATTCTTTATTTCTTATGATAACTTTTATTTTATAATCTTTATTTGGGTCTAATGCGCTTGTGCTTACTTCTTGTAAGGTATTCCAATCAACAATCTTAATATCGGGGCTTCTATAATGCTCTGTTGCAGAAGTATTTCGTTCAATGCCACTATCAGCAGTATTATCTTTTATATATAGGTCTGTATGCGCATAGTTTATGCTGGTCATTGCTACATTATTTGAATTTAACACAAAATCTTTTAAATCAACATCTCCAGACTCTAAATTTTTAACAGGCAGTCCATCATTAATAACACAAATCAGATTATAATGCCAAATTGATTCATTAGCACTTGGATTTTGTATATTTATTGAATCAACACAATTTTGATATTTATAAAAGTCAGGTGTTGTAGGTCTTTCAAATGTAAAAAATCCTTCTTCGCCAGACGATAAATTTCTATTAAGAGTTGAAGTTTGAATATTGGTAAATATAAGGTTTATATGGTTGCCATTGTCAATACAAAAATTTCCTGCAGGATTTTTTAGCCAGTTATTCCATATATCATTAATGCCTGCTTTTACCAACAGTAGCGATGCAGAAACGTTATTTAAATATACCGTATCAATGCTATTATTTTTTACTTTTACCTTTATGTTATATCCAAATCGAGGGTCTATATTACCAATAACATTTACTTCTCTGCCGTAGTCATCCATAATTTTAATTGCAGGGCTGTTGTTATGAACAGTTGTTGTGGTATTCGGCTCATCTCCTGTATCTGCAATATTATCTTGTACATACAAATCTGGCGGCAAAACAAAAGTAACATTTTTACAAGCCGCTCTTTTCGACTCAAGCACAAAGTTACTTAAATTATATGCTGTAGGGTCTTCTGAAACTCGCGAAAAAATCTCTCCATCTCCAATAACAGCAAGTAAAGTATAATCCCCTATATGTTCCTCGTTGTTATTACTTTCTGTAATTTCATTAAGACAATTTACATAATTTTTTAAAATAGGTCTGTCACTCGCGTTCCAATTAACATAAATAGTTGTATCTCCGCCCGCGCTTATGCCTGCTGGTATTGTAATGCCCCATAAAGCAAGAGTTCCACCAAGCGTTAATTCTTCGCCATCGGCACATAAATGTTGTGCGCCGTATTCTTTATCATTCCAATATCCAGGAAAGTTTTCTTCTACGCCTGTTTTCACCCAATAAACGTGCAGTTTGTCTGTTCTGATACTTCTTGTAGAACTGTTATTGTGAACTGTTATTTTTACTTTATAATCTTTATAAATCTTTGGTTCTAAAACAGGACTACCATTCATATCCACTATTTCAATATCGGGACTTGCAATAAATGCTCCTGTTGTTGGAGTATTACCATTATCATTTATATTATCTCTTATATACAAGTCGGAATGAATGCCCCATATTCCATTAAGTGTTACCGTGCTTGTATCTATAGGTGCTAACCACGGTTTTAACATATAATAATCATTTTCCGCATACCAACAATCTTTAATTTTATTGTATTGAAACATATCAGTTTCATCACAAAATGGGTATTTGGGACCTATAACTACTATTCCTACCATTTTCCGTTCATTATTAATTAACGGAGAACCTGATGAACCTTGTTCTATTGTTCCTTTTTGAAAAAATGCGCGATACATTGAGTAGTAGCCATAATATATTTCACCACTGTTTGATTGATAAGGGAAAATAGTATCGTAATTTTCTATGTGATTAGAAAAACTTATTTTTTTTACATCGCCTTGAGGATGATGTATTGCAACAGCACTATCAACATCACTGCCAGACCTGTCCCACCCAAGATAGTATGGAGTAATATGGTAATTATCAAGAGGATTTTGAATCAATTTAAGCAAGGCGAAATCATTACCAGAAATAATAGATTCCTCATTTGCAACTATTTCTGCACCTATTGTAGTGTATGAAAGAGGGTTTATAGTATCATTGTTGCAATTGGGCAATTCATAGTTCCAATATGTTACACAATAAATACCACTATCATCATTCCAGGCATTTTTACCTGTATGTCCTACAAAATGGTTAGCCGTTAATACATAGGGGGTAAAATCATTTTTTGTATTATTAACCAACACGCAAGTGCCAAAATAAGTGCCGCCTTCTCCCATTACGGAGATTCTTGCTATTGCGTGTTTCTCTATTTGCCAATCGGCAGCATCAGAACAATTTATGTTTATCTGACAAGGTAATGATGTGCCAAAAAGACCATCATTTTGTGTACTTAAATACCTGTAACCGTAATCAATGCGAAATATTTCTATAATCGCAGTTTCATTTACATTCGCAGGTTGATAATATTCAAATATTACATTTTCGCCGTGAATATTAGCGGTTGCAAATTTAGCAGGATTTTGTTTATTCCCACCAATAAATTCAGAAGTTATTGCGCCGATAGATTGCCCTGTTTCTTCGTTATATACGAAAAACTTTGCGCCGTCTGGCAACCAAAATTTGCTGTAATACGCATTTGTTGATAGCGCATTAGGCATACTTACTTTCAATCGCCATATTTTGCCTCCGTCTGTAAGATTTTGCCAAGTCCCCGAATTTTGTAATGTATAATTTACAGGTACAGCAAAGGCGTAACGCATATAGTCGCTTTCGAGACCATTAATAGAATCTTCCTGTGCAGTAAATGCTTTGTATTCTGCTGAAAAAGTTTTTATTTCTGTTTGAATTGCAGCATTTCCTCTAATAAAATTCTTTCCCTGTTTTGCCAACAAACCGTACGGTTTCTCGTTAGTTGTTATCTGTGCATTTGTAGCAGATACAACTAAAAACAAAGCAGAAACAAATATTAATTTTCTCATATTATTTTAGTGTTAATAATGGTTAATTATTAGTTTCGCAGTTTTTACTGTTTTGTCTGCGATTATATTTATCATATAAAAACCGTCTGAAATATCAGAAACGTCAATTTGTATTGGTTTTTGCAATGTAGATAATTTTAATTGCTTAATTATTTTGCCCTGCAAATTTGTAACAGTTATAATGCTTTCTGTAAAAATATTTTCCAATTCTATATTTATCGTACTATTTGCAGGATTTGGATAAATTGAAATATTTGTTTGATAGTCAATCAATTCTAAGCCTGCCAATATAGTAACATTCATAGTGTTTATAATAAGAACACTGTCGCAATCATTTATCGTTACAAGTGTATCTGTGTAGCGACCATTTTGCGTAATAATTTGTCCACCAATTTCTATAAATTCACCTTGTTTAATAATGGTATCAATCTCATTAAAATATTCTGTTGTATTGTGCGGTAAAACAAGCAGTTCAAGTATATGAGTTATATTTATTCCACATTCATACATTGAAGATGTATAATAATTTATTCCTAATACACTTGTGTTTATTTCACCAAAAAGTTCAGAACTATAATATGAATTTTGGCATACAGTATCGTATTTTTCTTGTGTAATTAAAAGCAGGTTTGCATAAGTGCCTGCCACAAAAAAAACAGTTGGCTCTGACCAATCGCTTAATGTGCCGTCAGAACATACACTTCTGACTTGAAACGAGTAGTCGCAGTAATAAAACAAAGAATATGGCAGAAAAACTGCATTGTTAGTACAATGTTCTATTGGCATACTTACATTGCACTCGGTTCTTGTCATTAATAAATCGTAACTTACACCTTCTATTTCAACAGCCTGCCAAAAAACAAGAACACCATCATAATAAGGCATAGGTGTATATGCAACAACAGTCAAATCTGTCGGCACAGTGCAATCTGCCGACAATGGCTGTGCAAGGCATAATATTAATGCTGCTATAATTATGTAAAATGTTTTCATATTAGTTTATAATTTACTTTCAGCCATTTATACAATTTCAGATTTTAGATTTACGACTGTTTTTCAATCGTAAATCTAAAATCAAAAACCGTAAATAAATTTTTAATCGAGTTTAATGCTCAATCCTAATCCGCGTAATTCGTGCAGCAGTACGTTGAACGATTCGGGAAGTCCCGGCTGCGGCATCGGCTCGCCTTTTACGATTGCCTCGTAAGCGCGGGCGCGACCTGTTACATCGTCAGATTTTACAGTGAGAATTTCCTGCAAAACATTTGATGCGCCGAATGCTTCCAATGCCCAAACCTCCATTTCTCCGAAACGCTGACCGCCGAATTGCGCTTTACCGCCGAGAGGCTGCTGCGTAATGAGCGAATAAGGTCCGATAGAACGGGCGTGCATTTTGTCATCGACCATGTGTCCAAGTTTGAGCATATAGATTACGCCGACTGTTGCAGGCTGGTCAAAACGGTCGCCTGTTCCGCCGTCATAGAGGTAGGTTTTTCCGTATTGCGGAACACCTGCTTTTTCTGTCCAAGCGTTCAAATCGTCAAGGGTTGCGCCGTCAAAAATCGGAGTAGCAAATTTCACGCCGAGATTTTGACCTGCCCAACCGAGTACGGTTTCAAAAATCTGCCCAAGGTTCATACGCGAAGGTACGCCGAGCGGATTTAGAACAATATCAACAGGAGTGCCGTCTGCAAGGAAAGGCATATCTTCCTGACGTACAATTTTCGATACAATACCTTTGTTTCCGTGCCGTCCCGCCATTTTGTCGCCCACGCGGATTTTGCGTTTTTTGGCAACATAAACTTTTGCCAACTGCACAATGCCCGAAGGAAGTTCATCGCCGATAGTGAGGTTGAAACTTTTACGTTTGTACTCTGCATCAAATTCTTTATATTTGCGCAAATAATTAACAACAATTTCGCGGATTTGAACATTGCGTTTGTCGTCTGTTGTCCAACGATTTAACTGAACGGACAGATAATCAATTTCTCTCAAAAGTTTTTGAGTAAATTTAGTTCCTTTCGGAATCATTTCCGTACCCAAAATATCTTTTACGCCCTGTGAAGTTTTGCCAGATGTAACCTCAATGAGTTTGTCGATTAATTTTTCTTTGAGTTCAGATGCTTTTATGTCAAATTCTTCTTTGAGTTTTGCCTGTTCGGCTTTGTCGTTCATTCTTGATTTGCGCGTTTTTATCGCTTTTGAATACAACGCTTTATTAATAATAACTCCGTGCAATGACGGCGATGCTTTCAACGATGCGTCTTTTACATCGCCTGCTTTGTCGCCGAAAATTGCGCGCAAAAGTTTTTCTTCTGGTGTTGGGTCTGTTTCTCCTTTCGGAGTAATTTTACCAATCATAATATCGCCGGGAGTGATATGTGCGCCAATTCTGATGATACCGTTTTCGTCAAGATTTTTTGTTGCCTCTTCCGAAACGTTTGGAATATCAGCAGTCAATTCTTCCAAACCGCGCTTTGTTTCGCGCACTTCCAAAGAATATTCCGAAACGTGAACAGAGGTAAAAATATCTTCGCGCACAACTCTTTCGTTGATAACGATTGCATCTTCATAGTTGTATCCTTTCCAAGGCATAAACGCAACTTTGAGGTTTCGACCGAGAGCAAGTTCGCCGTTTTGCGTGGCGTAGCCTTCCGTCAAAATTTGACCTTTTGCCACTCTGTCGCCTTTGCGTACAATCGGGCGCAAGTCAATAGTTGTGTCCTGATTTGACCTTTGGAATTTTGGAACATTATAAATTTTAACAGAATCAACAAAACTTACAAATTCCTGTTCTTTTGTTCTGTCATATTTTATTCTTATAGTTTTTGCATCAACAAATTCTACTGTTCCTGCACCTTCTGCCATAAGTTGCGTGCGGGAGTCGTTAATCATTTGACCTTCGATGCCTGTACCAACGATTGGCGATTCTGGGCGCAAAAGCGGAACAGCCTGACGCATCATATTAGAACCCATAAGAGCGCGGTTGGCATCATCGTGTTCAAGGAACGGAATGAGTGCAGCCGCAAGCGATGCAATCTGTTGAGGCGCAACGTCCATAAGTTCCACCTGTTCGGGCGAAACCACAGGATAATCTGCATCTTGACGAGCCTTAACTTTTGTGCGAATAAAAGCACCTTTTTCATTCAAAGGAGCGTTACCCTGCGCGATAAATTTACCCTCTTCTTCTTCCGCAGTCATATAATGAATATGCTCAGGGTTAATATCAACAACGCCTTTTTCTACCTTGCGGTATGGAGTTTCGATAAAGCCCAAATCATCAATTTTTGCAAAAATACAAAGCGAAGAGATAAGTCCAATGTTTGGACCTTCTGGCGTTTCAATCGGACAAAGTCGTCCGTAGTGGGTGTAATGCACGTCACGGACTTCAAAGCCTGCTCTTTCGCGGCTCAAACCGCCAGGTCCGAGCGCGGACAGACGGCGTTTGTGCGTAAGTTCTGCCAGCGGATTTTGCTGGTCCATAAACTGCGAAAGCGCGTTTGTGCCAAAAAACGTATTTATTACAGACGAAATTGTTTTTGCATTAATCAAATCTATCGGGGTAAAAACTTCGTTGTCGCGCACGTTCATTCTTTCTCGAATGGTGCGAGCCATACGGTTTAAGCCTACTCCGAACTGATTATAGAGTTGTTCGCCGACAGTTCTCACGCGGCGGTTGCTCAAATGGTCAATATCATCGACATCAACCTTTGAATTTATAAGTTCAATTAAATATTTTATAATTTCGATAATGTCTTGCTGCGTAAGCACGCGCACAGTCGGAGGCGTTGTAAGACCGAGTTTTTTATTAATTCTAAAACGACCAACATCGCCCAAATCGTAGCGTTTTTCAGAAAAGAAAAGTCCGCTTACCACTTCGCGCGCCGATGCGTCATCGGCAGGCTCAGAGTTGCGTAACTGTCTGTAAATATGCAGCACAGCCTCGCGCTCGGTATTTGACGGGTCTTTTTGCAGAGTGTTGTAGATAATGGAATAATCGCTCATATTCGGGTCTTCTTTGTGCAGCAAAATTGATTGGCTGCCAGAGTCAAGAATATCCTGAATATGTTTCTTTTCCAAAACAGTTTCACGTTCGATAATTACTTCGGTGCGCTCAACGGTAACCACTTCGCCCGTTGCGTCATCAACAAAATCTTCTGCCCAAACTTTTACAACGCGGGCAGCCAAAGTGCGCCCGATATATTTTGTCAGGTTTGTTCTGTTTGCTTTCACCTCTTCCGCCAAGTCGAAAGTTTCGAGAATATCTTTGTCGGTTTCGTAACCGATAGCGCGGAGGAGCGTAGTAACAGGCAATTTCTTTTTTCTGTCGATATAAGCATACATAACGTTGTTTATATCTGTTGCGAACTCAATCCACGAGCCTCTGAAAGGAATAATTCTGGCAGTATAAAGCACAGTATTATTTGTGTGAATAGTTGTTCCAAAGAAAACGCCCGGCGAACGGTGCAACTGCGACACGATAACGCGCTCTGCGCCGTTTATCACAAATGTTCCTCTTTCCGTCATATACGGAATAGGACCAAGATAAACGTCTTGCACTACCGTATCGAAATCTTCGTGGTCGTTGTCGGTGCAATAGAGTTTAAGTTTTGCTTTGAGCGGAACGCTGTATGTCAAACCGCGTGCGATGCACTCTTCGATTGTGTAGCGCGGCGGGTCAATAAAATAATCAAGAAATTCCAATACAAAGTTGTTCCGCGTGTCTGCGATTGGGAAGTTTTCGGCAAAAACCTTATACATTCCCTCGTTCTTCCTTTTTTCTGTTGGGGTATCGAGTTGGAAGAAATCTCGAAATGATTTTAGTTGCACTTCCAAAAAATCAGGGTATTTCATCTGATTTTTGATAGTGGCAAAACTAATCCGTTGATTTTCAGTATTTAACGACATTTTATTTAACCAAATTTATTGAACTTATTTATTTACGGAAAAAGGTTTAGAGTCCCGCAGTGCGGGAATCTCTAAACCGAAAGCCCTGATTACTCAGGAAAGCCTCATTTAAGTTCAACTTCTGCGCCAGCCTCTGTGAGTTGCTTCTGAAGTGATTCGGCTTCTTCTTTTGATACGCCCTCTTTAACTTTTGAAGGAGCAGCATCAACTACATCTTTAGCTTCTTTCAAGCCAAGACCTGTAAGTTCTTTAACCAATTTTACAATCTGGAGTTTTGCTGCACCTGCAGATTTGAGAATTACATCAAAAGATGTTTTTTCTTCAACTTCAGCGGCGGCAGCAGCAGGACCAGCGGCAACAGCAACGGCTGCAGCAGCAGGCTCAATTCCATATTCGTCTTTTAAAATTGCGGCTAACTCATTTACTTCTTTTACTGTGAGATTAACCAACTGTTCTGCGAAAGATTTTAAATCTGCCATAATATTATTAAATTTTTATTTGTTTGTGAATTAAATTAATTAAAAATTTTATCGACTGAAAAATCAGTCTGTTTTTTATTTTTTTAAACCAACAATCAGGCTGCTTTTAGACAATACCTGCTGTTTTCGGTTAGATTAACCCTCTCTTTCGGAAAGAGTTTTAACAATACCGGCGAGTTTGCCGCCGCCAGATTGCAATGCAGAAATAACATTGCGGGCTGGTGATTGCAACAAACCGATAAGTTCGCCCAAAAGTTCGTTTTTGCTTTTGATTGCCTCCAAGGCAGCAAGTTGATTTGCGCCTACATAGAAACATTCCTCAACATAAGCGGCTTTCAAAACAGGTTTTGAAACAACTTTTCCGTTGCCTACAAATTCTTTAATCAATTTTGCAGGAGCGTTGCCTGTATTAGACAACAACAGCGAAGTGTTGAGTTTAAGAGCATCTCCAAACTGCGTGTGGTCAATGCCGATATTTTCAAACGCTTTTTTCAAAAGAGTGTTTTTTACAACAAGCATTTTGATGTCTTTTGCAGCACATTTACGGCGGAAAGCCCCTGTCTGTTCTGCGTTCAGACCTTGCGTTTCGGTTAAATAATAAACATTGTATGAACGTAATGTTTGTTCTATTTGTGAAATAATTAAGCCTTTATCTTCTTTTTTCATAATGCAATTTCTTTTTTAAATGATTACTGATTGTCTTCAATTGTGCGGGTGTCGATTTTTACTCCCGGACTCATTGTTGATGAAAGATAAACGCTTTTCACATAAGTTCCTTTTGCTGTTGCAGGTTTAAGTTTGTTAATTGTCGCCATAAATTCGCGCGCATTTTCAACAACTTTCTGCTCTTCAAATGAAACTTTGCCTATTGACGTATGAACGATTCCGTATTTATCTACTTTAAAATCAATTTTACCCGTTTTTACTTCTGCAACGGCTTTTCCAATTTCCATTGTAACCGTACCAGATTTCGGGTTAGGCATCAATCCGCGCGGACCGAGAACTTTTCCCAGCGCGCCGATTTTTCCCATAATTGAAGGCATTGTGATGATTACATCAATGTCCGTCCAACCACCTTTGATTTTGTCGATATATTCGTCAAGTCCGACATAATCGGCACCAGCGGCTTGCGCCTCTGCCTCTTTGTCGGGAGTACATAATGCAAGAACTCTAACAGTTTTGCCAGTTCCGTGCGGCAACGTTACCACGCCGCGTACCATCTGGTTCGCTTTGCGCGGGTCGATACCCAAACGTACATCAATATCCACAGAAGAATCAAATTTCGCAAAAGAAATTTCTTTTACTAATTTGGCTGCCTCTTTCAAGGTATAAGATTTTCCTGCTTCAATCTTTTCGTTAGCAATCTTTTGATTTTTCGTAAGTTTAGCCATTTTTTAAATAAGATTAAATTAATTTGCAGGGAAATCCCCATTTACTGTAATACCCATACTTCTTGCAGTGCCGGCTACCATTGTCATAGCAGCCTCTACTGTGAAACAATTTAAGTCAGACATTTTGTCCGCTGCAATCACTTTTACCTGTTCCCAAGTGATTTCCGCAACTTTTTTGCGGTTTGGCTCTGGTGAGCCGCTTTTCACTTTGGTGAGTTCAAGCAACTGAACTGCCACGGGCGGTTGTTTTACCACGAAAGTAAAACTCTTGTCTGCGTAGTACGTTATGACAACGGGCAAGATTTTACCTGCTTTTTCCTGAGTTCTGGCATTAAACTGCTTGCAAAACTCCATAATATTCAACCCTTTTGAACCCAAAGCAGGACCAACAGGAGGAGATGGATTTGCAGCACCGCCTTTAATTTGTAATTTAATAAACCCAGCAATTTCTTTTGCCATAATACTAATTTTTGTTTAAAATTATTATTTTTGAGCAAAAACCAATTCGTAACCATCAATTTTTTCTCGTTTCGTCTGCTGCTTGCATCAATGCAAAAAGTGGAAGCAATATGCACTAACACAGCGTTTTATCTCACATTTACACATAAAATAATTACGCACAAACTCCTTTTATCAAAAAAGTGTGCAAAATTACAACATTTTTTTGAAACTTCCAAATATTTTTTTTAAATATTTTTTTATATGCAATCTTTTAATGAAAATTAACAAAAAAATTTATATCGTGTCATTGCGGTTCTGAATCAAGTTCAGAATGACAACCCGCAATCGATTGAAAATACTTGCGAGCGATTGCGGGTCAAGCCCGCAATGACACCTGCTTTTGATTTTTTTTTCAATTATTAGAAGTTCCCTTAATAATCTTGGATAAAAATGAAGTAACCTGTCATTCCCGCGCAGGCGGGAATCCCATTTATAGAATGAAGTAAGGAGATTCCCGCCTGCGCGGGAATGACACTTGTTTTTCTATTTTTTCGCATTAGCGATAAAATCAACAAAAAGCGGGTGCGGAAAAAGCACCGTGCTGCGGTATTCGGGGTGAAACTGCGTGCCGATGTACCATTTGTTGCTTGGCAGTTCGATTATTTCTACCAAATCTGTATCTGTGTTTATGCCGCTGCAAACAATGCCTGCCTGCTCAAACTCTTTTTTGTAAGTATTGTTGAACTCGTAACGGTGGCGGTGGCGTTCGCAAATGTCGGCTTTTTTGTAGATGTCAAAAACTTTTGTACCCTCTTTCAAACGGCATTTATACGCTCCAAGCCGCATACTTGCTCCCTTTTCCAAAATCGTTTTTTGTTCCTCCATCATATCAACTACGTTGTGCTTGGTGTTGGGGTCGATTTCGGTGGTGTTGGCATCGGCATAACCGAGAACGTTCCGCGCAAATTCGATGCACATTGACTGCATTCCCATACAAATTCCAAGACACGGAATATCGTTTTCGCGGGCAAAGCGCAA
>JAISKN010000263.1 GCA_031260925.1 Prevotellaceae bacterium
TTGACATATTAAATTGTCTGAACCACGATTTTAATAAGATTAAAAAGATTAGCAGGATTTTTGTTTTTGTCATATTAATCAATTAAATCATACGAAAATCACAGTTCAGACAATAAAATGGCAAACCGCTACACGTTTTTAGAAATGTGTTGCGGTTTTTCTCTACAAATGGCGACAACGAACTTCAACATTACCCAACGCGATGCGTTGGGCTAAAATATGTTTGGCTTTCAGCCAAAAGGTTGTACATACATTGCAAATTTGGGCTTTTGCCTGAAAGGCAAATATAATTTAGCCCAATGCAAAGCGCAGCGGCGCGTTGGGGAAAAAGATAAATACAGCCGTGCATTAAAACGCACGGCAGAAAATTCGCATTCTTAATAAAACCTTAACAATTTCGTATTCAAAAAGTTATGTTCTGTAAATAATTTTGCAACAAAAATTAAATGAATATTGCTTTTAGAAAAACAAAAGACAGGTTTTTTTTCTACGCTGTTTGCCTGTTTAGCGGTTTGACAATGATACCGCTGTTTATTATTATTTTTGAATTATTAAAAAAAGGTTATAAACAGTTCAACCTCAATCTTTTTACGCAAACCGCGCCAACTTCTATGGAGGCGATGTTGGCAAAAATCAGCGGCGAAAGCATTCCCGGCGGCATTCTTAACGGTATTACAGGCACACTGCTAATGCTCGTTTTAGCAATCATTCTCGCCATTCCAATCGGCATTCTCACAGGCATTTACCTTTCTGAAAACCCCAAAAACCGTTTTGCAAACATTATTCGCACCCTTGCCGATTTGTTGCAGGGCATACCTTCGATAGTAATCGGCATAATCGTTTATGTGTGGGTGGTCAAGCCGATGCACAGTTATTCGGCGTTTGCGGGCAGCGTTGCGCTGGCAATAATGATGTTGCCGATGATAATTCGCAGCACCGAAGAAAGTTTGAAACTTGTACCCGACACGCTCAAAGAGGCGGGACTGTCGCTCGGCGGGAGTTACGCATCAGTGGTGCTGAAAGTGCTGTTGCCGTCTGCTTTCGGCGGACTTTTTACGGGGTCGCTTTTGGCGGTGAGCCGCGTAATGGGCGAAACTGCACCCCTGCTTGTTACCGCGCTCGGCGCAGCAATGATAAATTTCGACATTACCAGCCCCACAAGCGCGGTGTCGCTCTTAATCTGGGAATTTTACAACGACCCCAACCTCTCGCCGCTGGTTTGGTCGTCATCTCTGCTTTTACTCCTTATCGTTTTGAGTATCAATATTTTTGCAAAAAGCATTGCACGAAAATGGAGAATTTAAAATTTAAAATGTAAAATTGGTGTAGATTTCAATTTTACATTTAGCATTTTACATTCTACATTTTAAATTTTACATTAATTTAAGCAAGTGTCTTTCGTAAATATTTTCTTCTACGCATTTGCCGATAATTTCGCTGTATTTTTCAAGCATAAAAGTGTATTTTTTGCCCATATCGGCAGCAATTTTATACGCAACGTGAATTAATTGACGGAAATTTGGGTTGTAGTCGGCATTTGTTTGAATGTGGCGCAGCGAATTTACAAATTTTTCGCTTGTCCAATTATTTACTTCCGCCACTGACGGCAATTTTTCGCTGTCAATGTCGATAACATCGGCGTATGGCGCGCAAAGTTCGTCTCGTTTGTCAAATGAATTTGCGTAGATTTCCTTTGCAACGTCTAACGCCTCGCCGCCTGCTTTTGCCAAGCCGATAACCTCTTCGAGCCAAGTTGTGCCTGCGGTTTTCAGGTGCAGCCCTTTGTGGTGTTTCTCCAAAACGGCAGCCATAATCGGATAAATTGAAAATTTATCGCTGCCCGAATGAATGCTGAGTTTGAGTTCGGCGGGCAAACAAAATTCCTTAATGGCGAAGTCAATCACAAGCACATCGTCTTCAAATTCGCGGGCAAATTGCCTCAAATCGCCGACATAATCAACGCCTTTGTTGAAACGCCCTGTAAATTTAGGCGCGATTGTCTGCGCAGGCACGCCTTTATCAGCAAGCATTTTCAGAATAAAAAACATATCAACAGGCGTTTGAGGCGTTTCTACCTCGTCCATTGACACTTCTGTAATGAAATTGCCTTTGCCTTTTTTCTCTGCCAAATAATTGTAGATTTCGGCTGCGTGCTGCGCGGCTGCAAGAAATTTTTGAGCAACTTCGCGCAGCAGATTTTCGGTAACGATAATCTGCTTTTCTATTCCGTCAATTTTCAATTCGCCGAGATATTTTTTGCAGGACAAAATGAATTTTTCAACTTCCTCATTTTCGCTCGGTTTGCCGATAAATGCTGCCACGTCAAGCGTAAAAAAGTCGGCTGTTTCGACAAACGGCTCAACTGTATTGAGGTTAATATGGTCGGCATCAACAAAATATTTTCCCGTGTAGCCGAGTTTTTTTACTGCTGCGTCTGCTGCGTTGCGAACATCGGCAGGCGAAGTGTGCGTGTAGGTATGTTCGCGGTTTGATTTGTTCCACACGGGGCAAATGTCAAGCCCACTCTGTTGCGCTCTTATAACGGCTTTTAACTGCGCCTCGCCCTGATGCGCAAAACGGTCGCCGACACCGATACTGAATTTTGAAAGTTGCATTGTTTTAATAGTTTATTTGATGATTTGTTTATTTGATGATTTGCTTATTTGATGATTTGTTTATTTGATGATTTGTTTATTTGGTGATTTGATGATTTGTTTATTTGGTTATCTGTTTATTTGATGATTTGGTTATCTGTTTATTTGATGATTTGTTTATTTGATTATTTGATGTTTAGTTTTTGGGAACTTCTAATAATTGACAAAAAATCAAAAGTTGATGTCATTGCGGTTCTGAATCAAGTTCAGAATGACAGACCCGCAATCGCTCGCAACTGTTTTCAATCGATTGCGGGTCAAGCCCGCAATGACACGGTATCATATTTTTACGTTACATATTGAAAAATTTAATTTTTAGAAGTACCTTTTTAATCAGGTAATCACCAAATCACCAAATCACCAAATCACCAAATCACCAAATCACCAAATCACCAAATCACCAAATCACCAAATCACCAAATAATCAAATAATCAATTATTGTTCATTAACCCCGCTGTTCCCGTACTGAAAAACGGTACTCGCAGCAGCCCGCAAACTGTCGGTGCGATGTCGACAATGTTGAAAATCTGTTGTGATTTTTGCGCAGGAATATTTGACCCGAAAATGATTATTGGTGCGTAATCTGGTGCAACAGAGGTAATTTGCGCAGGCTCGCCGTCAATATTTGTTTCTTGCCAGCCTGTTTTTAAAACTATCGAAATATCTCCGCTGAATTTTGGGTAAAAACTGTTGTATAACCGTGAAATAATGTCGTTGCTGCAACCTGAATGCGAAAAAATTTGCTCTGCCGAAAAAGCATTCTCAACGCCCTGCAACGTTTTTAAAAACGCAACTGCCTCGTTAATCATTTCCGTTTTATTTATCCTGTTTTTTTCGATAAGAGGCTGATTTATAAGTATTTGGTGCGAGTTGAAACTTAATACCCACCGCCCCTGTCCGTATTTTGCCATTAGGAACGAGTTTAGCAGTGCCATTGCGCGCTTGCCGTCGAATTTGCCTGTGGGAAAGCCGTTTTTGGTCAATGTTTTGGGTGAATATTTTTCGGTTTGCGTGCCTGTAATCACAATTACGGTGTTTTCCAAGCCTGCATTTTGGTCAATCACAATAAAAAGTTCCTTTAAATCTCTGTCCAAATTCAGATACATATCTTCTTTTTCCGCGCTGTTTAGTTCTGCAAAATCTTGATTTACAGGCATTAACGAAAAATTCAGGCAAAGCATATCAGTGTTTGACGTTAGCCCTAATCTTTCATCGCGTATAGCCTTGACAGCCAAATCTTTAATCAAAGAATTGGCAGATGGAATACGGCGGAAATTTTCCATTAATTGCGCCGTTGTCTGTTTTTTGCTTTCTGGGCTGTAAAAACAGTTGTCAGGCGTGAGAAAAAACGGCGCGTTTTTGTATGTATGAATTGCCGACATTGGTCGCCATTTTGCCTGTAAATAGTTGCTCATTATGCCTGACATATTCATTTTGTTTGCCCACGCAGGCATTATTTTGTAAAAATCTGTTGAGGCGAGCAAGCCTTCGCTGTCGAGCCAAACCACTCCGTTGGCGCAATGTCCGCCGAGTGTTATCGCTGCTTCGGGCGTAAGTCCGATTGAAAAAACTTTTGAATTGCTGTTGTAAAGTTTCAGCGCATCGCCGATTGTGGCAATACTCAAATTTTTCGGCGAACGACCAGCATTTGTGCCAATTCCGTTAAATTTTTCGTCAAGCACAATCGAAACGAAATCATCGTCTAAAACTGAATAGATTTTGTCGCTGATAATGCCGTGAATATTTGGCGTTGAGCCTGTGATAATCGAGGCATAATCGGCAACAGTGCTGCCTGCAACATAAGAAAACAAGCCGTTTTGTGCAAAAAAGCCCGAATTTACGGCTTTTTTAAAACCGTTGCCTTCAAAATTGTTCCAAAGTGTTGCCAAATGGTCAGCCTGCAAGCCGTCAATCGCAATCACGACTACAAAAGTTGGGCGGTCGGCAGGAAAGTTGCCGTTTTGCGCAAAAATATTTCCGCAAAAAATTAACAATATTAAGAATAACAATATTTTTTTCATTTGTATATAATTTCTATTTGACACGAATACACGAATAAACACGAATTTTAACAGTTTAATAATTTTTTTGCTATGAATTTTTTAAATTTTTAAGATAAGTAATGTAAAATAATGTAAAATAATTAAAGTTATATTTTCTTTGCGACTTTCCGTCTTTGCGTTAAGAAATATATTTTTTGAACGCAAAGGCGCGAAGGCACAAAGACGCAAAGTATTACATTAATAATTTTATTGCACTTAATAGAAAAAACAATTAAAGAAACAGAATTAAAATAAAGAAACCTGTCATTCCCGCGCAGGCGGGAATCCCCTTACTTTATTGTACAAATGGGATTCCCGCCTGCGCGGGAATGACACCTGCTTTTGATTTTTTTGTCAATTATTAGAAGTACCTGTTAATCATTAATCATTAAAAAATAATCATTAAATAAAAATTACCTGATTATTTTAAATCTTCCATCGACCTCTAATCTGATAATCTTTGACGGCTTAAAAGATTTTGTTTCGTTTTGGCGGAACGGCACGATGTAATCTACTGCGTTGAGAATTTCGTCTGAAATCTGCGAAAAATTACTTGGCGCAGGCTCGCCGCTGATGTTTGCCGAAGTAGAAACTATCGGCTTTTGCAGGCTATAGCAGAGCGATTTTGAAATTTCCTCTTTGGTAATTCTAATTGCAATCGAATTGTCGTCTGCGAGCAAATTTTGCGCAAGATTTTTGCCTTTTGGGTAGATAATCGTCAGCGGCTCTGTGGCGCAATCAAGCAAGTCCCACGCTATATCAGGCACCTGCTCAACGTAGTTTTGCAGGCGGTTTTCGTTGTCGAGCAGCGTGATTAACGCTTTGCTGTCGGCGCGTTTTTTGATTTGATAAACGCGCTCAACTGCCTGAAAATTAGTTGCATCGCAGCCGATGCCCCAAATTGTATCGGTTGGGTAGAGTATTACTCCGCCGTTGCGCAGCGTTTCAACCGCTGTTTTTATTTCATTTGTCATTTACGATTTACGATTTTAGATTTACGATTTATGATTTTAGATTTACAATTAAAAATTTACGATTTTTTGTGCGCAAAATTACACATTATTATTATATGTTACAAATTTTTTTTACCTTTGCAAAAAAAATATCAGGTGTCATTCCCGCGCAGGCGGGAATCCCATTTGTACAATTCAGTAAGGGGATTCCCGCCTGCGCGGGAATGACACCAATCATTCATAATTCACAATTTACAATTTACAATTTACAATTTACAATTCACAATTTACAATTCACCACTAACCACTAAAACCTTGCCCACTATTAACTACATATTTTGGAATGTGCAGCCAGATTTGCAGATTGGCAGTTTTTCGCTGCATTTGTACAGCCTCTTTTTTGCGGTTGGGCTGCTTGCGGGCGGACTTTTTGTTAATCATTATATGCAAAAACTGCCTGTACGGCAAAATTATTTTTTCTACGCTTTTTTCGGAATTTTTATCGGGGCGCGGCTTTTTCACTGTCTTTTTTACGACACACATTATTATATAGCGCACCCTTTGGAAATTCTTTTGCCGATTGCCTTTGAAAACGGCAAGGCGTTTTTTACAGGTTTCAACGGCTTGGCGAGCCACGGCGGCACGCTCGGTTTAATGGCTGCGCTGGCGATTTTTGCCAAACGCAACAAGGTAAATTATCTGCAAATCTGCGATATTTTCGCTGTTGCTACGCCGCTTGCGGGCGGTTTTATACGCTTGGGCAACCTTATGAACAGCGAAATTGTTGGAAAACCGACTTCGGTTGATTGGGCTTTTATTTTCCCGAATGTTGATTTACTTCCGCGACACCCTGCGCAACTTTACGAGGCGCTTTGGTACTTTTTTTTGTTTTTTCTTGCATTTTTTCTTTTCATAAGGCTCAAATCGAGGGTGAAAAGCGGCTTTTTTTTGTTTTTTTGCATTCTTGGAGTGGCAATTTTCCGTTTTCTTATAGAATTTATTAAAGAAAATCAATCGCCGATAGAAGAAAATATGTTTTACAACATAGGACAAATGCTTTCTGTACCCTTTATTTTAGCAGGTTTTATATTTTTTTTCATTTTGTTGAAAAAAAAAGTGTAAAAATGTTTGGTTTTTAAAAAAACTGTTTTTACCTTTGTGGTTTCAAAAGTATTAGGTTTCTATTAATCTTTTAATTATTAGCGTTATGAAAAAAATCTTTACTCTATTGGTTATCGGCGTTGTGTGTGCAAACTTTAATGTTTTTGCCGCTTGTCCTCCGCCGACAAATATTCAGATAATAACTGTATCAGACCCTATTGCAGGCAATGGTATTATTGTGCTTTGGACACCAGACCCAGGTACTGTGCCTGGTAGTGTTACCTATGACGTTCATTTGGAGCGTGAGGGGTTTAATAATAAAGATTCCGTGATGGGAACTGCCAATAACCAAACGCCAGTTCTACAGTATTCAAGATATTATAACGGAATGTATAAAATTACTGTTTGCGTGCATTGCCCAGACGGCTCGGTAGTGTGTGTTGATATGGAAGATTTATATCTTATAAATCACCCTGAGTGCAAAGTTGATGTGCCTATTTGCCCTGGCGTAGATGCAGGCGGAGTAAAGCCTGTAATGGGCGGAATAAAAGAAATTGAACTTGGTTGCGGCACAGACAGATATGTGGTTAAACCGAGTGTTCCTGTTATGGGCGGAGTAATTGACGATTATGTTGTTACGTCTATTCCATACAAGCCTCAATTTCCGTTTGTTATTCCTAATGGGTTTGCTATAGACCTTAGCGAAGACGACAGATTTGCAAATATTGCACACTTGCCTTTTAAATTTTGTTTTTATGAAAATGTGTATGAAAATGTACTTATGGGACCAAACGGCAATTTAACTTTTACTCTTGCAAAAGCAGGAGCCCCTTGTACATGGATACCGCCAGATAACGGTTTTCCAAATCCGATACCTGCGGAACTTAAAAATTCTGTTTTTGGAGTTTTTGAAGATATTGACCCTGACCCCTCACATGTAAATCCTCCCGTAACGTTTCATGGTACGTTTCAATATGCAGTGCTTGGAAAAGAAGGCTGTAGAGTGTTTTTAATGTCGTATAACGATGTTCCTCTGTATTCGTGCGGCAGAAATGATTCCACTGCAATTAATTCATATCAAATAGTTCTTTATGAAGGAACAAATATTATAGAGGTTTATGTAAAGCAGCGTGCAGTATGTGCATGGAATGGCGGCAAAGGCGTAATAGGAGTACAAAATATAGACGGCACAAAGGCAACCTGTGCGCCTCTCCGAAATGGAAACGACCCTGCCTGGTCTACAATAGACCCTTATACAGGCGTAAATACGCCTGAGGCTTGGCGTTTTACTCCTGTGTCAGCAAATGCAAATTATTCGTTAAACTGGTATAACGGAACAAGCACAAGCGGCACTCCTTTTGCTACCAACATAGATTCTCTTGTGATAAATTGCAGTGAAGCATCTCGCACGCTTACATTAAAATTAGATATTTTCACTTGCGAAAATGAGCCTATAACATACAGAGATACGCTAAAAGTTTATTGGAAAAATAAACCTGTTATACAGGAAAACGTTTCGCTTTGTCAGGGCGAGCCTTTTTCGTGGCGAGGCAAACCAAAAGACACGCAGTTTGCAGGAACTTTTGATTTTGAAGAATCCGTAGGTGTAAATTGTTGCGACTCTACCTATCGCCTGAAACTTACCGTACATAATACATATCAACATTATAATGAGAAAGATACTATTTGCGATGGAGAAAATTATAAATTTGGAGACAGAATTTATACGCCAGACTATTATAGACCGCAACTCTATATTTTACCGTCAATGTTGCCGTATTTATTCTTGAATGATACGCTTTCAACGAAATTTGGCTGCGACAGTGTTGTTCAGTTAAAACTTACGGTGCTACCTGCGCCTAATGTCAGTGCCAGCCCGTTGCCTGCGGAAATTTGCGGAGACGATGTAAGTTTCACAGTCAAATATGTCGATATAGGAGGCGGCAACTCAGTGCCGCCGACAAGTTACTTTGTAGAATTTGAAGACAAAGCGAAGGCAGCAGGTTTCGCAGATATTGCTACAACGTACTTCCCGACAGGAACTTTTGACGTGGAGATACCGATACCGACAAATGTAGTGCCTGACACTTATGAATGCACTGTTACAGTATTTGATGATATTTTTCAGTGCATAGAACTGCCTTTTAAATATACTTTTGAGGTATATTATCCGACCTCCATATTGCAGCAGAAATGGGACGATGTAATAGCGGTGAAAAACAGTTATTACAACGGCGGTTACGAATTTACAAAGTTTGAGTGGTATCACAATGATGCTCTTATGCTTGGACAAAACAATTCATACATCTATCTTGGTAATGAAACCTTGCAACAGACAGACACCTATTATGTGGATTTGACAAGAACAGACGGCACAGTAATGCGCACTTGCTCGTTTCACCCGGGCGAAAAGAAACCTGATGTATCTCTTTATCCGCGCATAGTGGCAGGCGATAATTCAGTATCAGTTTATCTGACAAAAAGTCCCGCAGTTGCGCGCATTTGGACAACAACGGGCATATTGCTGCAATCGGCGCGCATTAAAGAACCGCAGCAAGAAATCGCTATGCCGCAACAAACAGGCACATATCTGTTTGAACTCATTACAGATGACGGCTACAGAGAGGCATTGCCGATAGTGGTAAGAAGGTATTGAATGGAATAAAAATAAGAATATGAAAACGGCAGTACGTTCTATTGTTATTGATTATGACAAAATACAGCCAATAACCATTGCAAGTAATATTATGCCTAACGATTATATGACGCTTGAAGAATTTAGAATAGAGGCAAAAGCAAGTTTGAAAAATATTTTGTCAATAAAATAATAAACAACTATTTAACTGTTTATTGAATTAAAAAATGAAATTGCTAAATAAGTATAGATAAAGGCATTTTTATAATAAATCTGGATTGCTTCGGAAATACCTCGCAATGACGGAAGTCGTTTCAGCAAAGGGGTACGTCATTGCGAGGTCGTCATTGCGAGGTATTTCCGAAGCAATCCGAAGCAATCCATAAAAAATACTTAAATAACATTTTTTAAAAACAATATGAGGACTTTAACAAAAAATATTATTCCTGCAAAAAAGATTGCTTTTGCAAAAATTTCGTTGCCTAATAACAACAATAATATTGCGCAGTTTAAAGGAATATTGACAAAAGATGAGGCGTATAATTACCACCAATATTTAACTAATGCGCGTGAGGAATGGAACAGGAGTGTTTGATTGACAGCAACATAACATTTTTTTAAACAATATATGATTAATGCGAATCAGGGGTTGAAATGTTTTTTTAAGGGTGCATTCCTACGGAATGCAGGTTTATATTTATATTTTTTCTACCGAGCGATGCAATCCTAACGGATTGCGGTGCAAAT
>JAISKN010000267.1 GCA_031260925.1 Prevotellaceae bacterium
AATTTACAATTTACAATTTACAATTTACAATTCAATCAATGTCAGTACGTTGCAGCAGGGAATTTATTTTTTAAAAATAGATAATCAAATTTTAAAATTTATAAAAAAATAATTGTCTGAACCACGATTTTTACAAGATTAACAGAATTATCAAAATTTATTTTGATTTTTAATCTTAATAATCATAAAAATCTTATTAAAATCTTGGTTCAGACAAAAAAAAATAAAATCAATGAAACACAAATCAAAAAAACTTGTATCAATCTTTGCTCTTTGTTCTTTGCTCTTTGCTCTATATTCGTGCAACGGACAGCAGGTGCAAACGCTAAAATCGCCTGACGGAAATATCGAAGTTACGTTTGGCATTAAGGATTCAAAGCCCTATTATTCTGTTCTCAAAAACGGCGCAGAAATCATAAAGCCCTCTGCATTAGGCTTTTTGCTGAATGAAAATGACAATTTTTGCTGTGATTTTATCATTCTCGGCACAGAAAACGACAGCAAAGACGAAACTTGGCAGCAAGTTTGGGGCGAGGAAATTGACGTGAGAAATCACTACAACGAACTCACAATAAAATTGCAGGAAAAAGGCGGTAAAAAGCGCATTTTAAACATCGTTTTCCGTGCTTTTGACGATGGCGTTGGTTTCCGCTACGTTTTTCCAGAGCAGGAAAATCTCAAAGAGTTTGAGATTGCAGACGAACTCACCGAGTTCAATCTTGCGCAGGACTTTGATATTTGGTCGCAGCAATCACGCGACAAAGACTATGAAACGCTTTTCCACAAGCGCAAAATTTCCGAAATCTCCGACACCGTAAATACGCCCGTAACAATCGAACTTGCAGACGGCGGCTATGCGCTTATTCACGAGGCGGCGTTGATTGATTATGCGGCGATGAATTTGTATAATCCCAATGCCGCTGGCGCGGGTTTGCAACCCGTGCCTGAAAGCAACGGACAAGGCACGGACTACAAGTCCGCACCAGCAGGGGCTACTTTAAAAGCCGATTTAACACCTTGGTCAACAGGCATAAAGGTCTATGCAAAAACGCCATTTTCAACGCCTTGGCGGTTTGTTGTTTTGGCTGACAATCTGAACGCTTTGGCAAATTCGCGTGTGATGCTCAACCTTAACGAGCCGTGCAAAATCGAAGATACTTCGTGGATTAAGCCCACAAAATATGTTGGAATTTGGTGGGGAATTCATCTTGGCTACCAAACTTGGGGACCGCCGAGCGCAAAACACGGCGCAACCACCGAAAATATGAAGAAATACATTGATTTTGCTGCCGAAAACGGCTTTGACGGCGTGCTTGCAGAGGGCTGGAATGCAGGTTGGGACAGCGGTTATGTTGTTCACGGCGAGCGTTACAAATTTGCTGAAACGTACCCCGATTTTGAGATTGAAAAAATCAGCAAATATGGTGCTGCAAAAGGCGTTAAAGTTATTGGACACAACGAAACAGGCGGCGCAACAATCAATTACGAAAATCAACTTGACTCAGCGTTTAAATTCGCAAATAAATACGGCATTGCCTCAATAAAAACGGGATACGTTCACCCATTGCTCGACTACAAAGAGCGGCACAGCAGTCAATACGGCATTCGCCATTACCGCAAAGTAGTGGAAACGGCAGCAAAATATCGCGTTATGATTGACTGCCACGAGCCAGCAATGCCGACCGGCTGGCAGCGCACCTACCCAAACTTGATGGCGCAGGAGGGCGTTCGCGGACAGGAATACGATGCTTGGAGCGATGACGGCGGCAACCCGCCCGAACACACCACAATTTTGCCTTTCACGCGAAACCTCGCAGGTCCAATCGACTTTACGCCCGGCACTTTCAACTTCAACAACCCTGCTCACAACGCGCGCGTTCATACCACAATCGCCAAGCAGTTGGCACTTTATGTGGTGATTTACAGTCCGTTAGTTATGGCTTCCGATATGATTGAAAATTACAAAAACCGCCCCGAATTTGAGTTTATAAAAATTGTGCCTGTTGATTGGCAAAAAACGATTATTTTAGACGGAAAAATTGGCGATTTTGTGATAACCGCCCGCAAGGACAAAAACTCTGAAAATTGGTATATCGGCGCAATCACAGACGAGAACGCCCGCGACATTAAAATTGATTTTTCGTTCCTTGATAAAGATAAAAAATACGTTGCAAAAATTTTCAAAGACGGCGCAAAAGCCGATTACAAAACCAACCCTTACCCAGTCGAAATTTCAGAGCAAGAAGTTGATTATCAAACAGTTCTTGATTTGCATTTGGCAACGTCAGGAGGTGCGGCAATTCAATTAAGAATTAAGAATTAAGAATATCTGAACCACGATTTTATTAAGATTAAAAAAATTATCAAGACGATTTTTTATAATCTTGTTAATCATAAAAATCTTATTAAAATCTTGGTTCAGACAAACTAAAAAATAAAAAACCTTAAATTATTGTTACAAAAAATGACAAAACAAAAACCTAATCTTACATTTTGGCAACTCTGGAATCTTTCGTTTGCATACTTGGGTATTCAAATTGGTTACTCGTTGCAGGGAACACAAATGAGCGGTATTTTTACTGCTTTGGGCGCACCCGACCAGAACTTGGCTATTCTTTGGCTTGGAGGTCCGCTGGCAGGTCTTCTTGTACAGCCTATTATCGGACTTTTTAGCGATAAAACTTGGATAAAGGGTCTGGGAAGACGAATCCCTTTCCTTTTGGCAGGCGGCATACTTGCCGCTTTGATGATGGTGCTTATTGTTAATACAAAAGTATTGGCAGGCAATTTTCTTACTGGAATACTTTGGGGCGTGCCGACTATAGCCGTTTTGGCTGCTGTTTTCTTTTTATTGAAAGATTGCGCTTTCAATGTCAGTATGCACCCTTTGCGTGCGTTGCAGGGCGATATGGTTAACGAAGAGCAGCGAAACAAAGGATTTGGCATTCAAAATGTATTGCTCAATATTGGCGCGATTATTGGTTTTGCACTTCCGTTTATGTTTACATCAGCAATAGATTGGCTGGGCTGGGAAAATGCAAAAATCGGAGGTATCGAAATGTCGTTGTCAATGTCGTATTACGTTGGTGCGGCTATTTTACTGCTGGGTGTGCTTTGGACAACTTTCCGCGTGAAAGAATATCCTTCCAAAGAATTTGCCGAATACAACGGCATAACAGAAGAAGCATCTAAAAAGAAAGAATCATTTTGGACTATTTTGAAAACAACGCCCACAGTGATGTTTCAACTTGCTATTGTACAGTTTTTTACTTGGATGGCTTTGTTCTGTATATGGACTTATGGCTTGAATGCTGTTGCCGAAAATGTATTCGGCGTACAACGCGTTTTAGTAGATGGCAATATGGTAATGGACACTTCTTCTGGCAGCAACTTTAATGAAGCGCGAAACTGGTGGGGCGTAGCCAATGCCGTAATGGCTCTTTTTGCGCTTGCTTTTTCGTTTCTGTGGCCTGCTTTGGCAAACAAATTTGGACGTAAATCTGTTTATTCTTTTGGACTGTTGATGGGGGCTATTGGATTGGTTTCAATATTCTTTATCCGTCATTCCGACCCGAATGCCTTTAATTCCGCTAAATACATATTATTCTTTTCAATGGCGGGTTGGGGTATTGCTACGGCAGTTATAAACGCTATTCCGTTTGCTATTGTTTGCGCAAAAGTTCCGAAAGAAAAAATGGGCGTTTATATGGGAGTATTCAACCTTTCGATTGTGATTCCGCAAATTGCCTTTTCTCTTGGCGGAGGTCTGCTGTTCAAACTTGCAGTGGGCGACAGCGGCAGCAATGTGATGATGATGATTGTTGCAGGAATATTGTTTGTTTTGGCAGCAATAGCGGTTGTTTTTGTTAAGGACAAAGACGTGGTGGCTACGCCGAGTTTGTAATCCGCAAAAATTTTTTTAGCACACAGAGACAACACAGATTAGACAGATAAACACAGATAATAAAATATTGATTATCTGCGTTTTATCTGTTTTGATTTTAATAAAATCTGTGTAAATCCGTCTAATCTGTGTTATCTGTGTGCTTTTGAGACAGCATTTTTTTTTGTACCTTTGCACGATTTTTTTTTAATCTAAAATCTAAAATTTATTACTTATGACTTTACCTTTTTATGCAGCCGTGCCGTTTGTGCTGATGCTGCTTGCTATTGCAGTTGCGCCGCTTTTTGCAGAGCATTGGTGGGAAAATAACAAAAACAAACTGATTGTAGTGCTGGCACTGTCTGTGCCGACTGCTGTTTTTATGCTGTGCAATGGTTTTTCGCACGAACTCGAACATCAGATGTTTGCCGATTATGTGCCGTTTATTGTGCTGTTGGCTGCGCTTTTTACCATTACAGGCGGTATTCACCTCAGCGGCGACCTTATGGCTAAACCGCTGACCAACACGCTGTTTCTGCTAATTGGCTTTGTGCTTGCCTCTATTATGGGGACAACAGGCGCGGCAATGATGCTCATTCGTCCGCTGCTCGACACCAATCAGCAGCGCAAATACAAAACGCATACCGTACTGTTTTTTATTGCGGCAGTAGCCAACTGCGGCGGACTGCTCACTCCGCTTGGCGACCCACCATTGCTGCTGCTCTACCTGCGCGGCGTGCCTTTTACTTGGTTTGCGCACCTTTTGCCGATGTGGGCAACGGCAGGCGCACTGCTTTTGATAATTTACTATATACTTGATACTTACTATTTTAAGAAAGAAGAATGGATTAATATTTCTGCCGATATGCGCGAAAAAGTGCCGTTGAGAATAGGCGGGAAAATCAATTTTATCTATCTGCTTTTGGTGGTGCTGTCGGTGGCGTTTATCAACGAAACATATATCAAACAAATGGCAGACGCGCACGCCAATATTTTTATCAAACATCTCAGAGATATTATTTTGGTGATTATCGCTGCGTTATCTTTGCGGACAACTAAAAATAAGGTTAGAGAACTCAACAAATTTTCGTGGAGTCCGATTTTGGAAGTGGCAGTGCTGTTTCTGGGAATTTTTGTTACAATGTGTCCTGCGCTGCTTTTGTTGCGCGAACACGCTGCCGAGTTCGGCTTGTCGCAGGCGCACCATTTCTACTATGCCGCAGGCGCGTTGAGCAGTTTCTTGGACAACGCCCCAACGGCAGTGGTGTTCTATAACGTGGGCATCGAAATACCTGCCGTTGCGCCGTTTTTGAGTTTGGCAGACGGAACAATAACGCAAATTATTCTTGAGGCAATCGCTGTCGGCGCAGTGTTTTTCGGCGCAATGACCTACATCGGCAACGGACCGAATTTTATGATAAAAGCGATAGCAGACGAGCAAAAAATACCTATGCCGTCATTTTTTGGCTACATTTTTAAATTTTCGCTGATAGTGCTTTTGCCCATTTATGTGCTGGTGCAGTTGATATTTTTTTGATGGCTATTAAAATAAATTTTGCGAATAATGCGAATCGGGGGTTGCATTCCTACGGAATGCCCTGAATATGTGATACGTAATTTCTACCGAGCGATTCATTCCTACGGAATGATGCTGCATTTGCACCGCAATCCGTTTCCCGATAGTTATCAAGATACATCGCTCGGTAAAAATATCCAACTACACATTTTTCGCAATCCGTTAGGATTGCATCGCTCGGTAGAAAAAAAATACAAATATAGACTTGCATTCCGTAGGAATGCACCCTTAAAACAACAAGTGTCATTCCCGCCTGCGATGGAATGACACCTGTTGTCTTATTCAAAAGAAAAACCTCAGCCAGTATTCAAATGCGGTGTTTGTCCATTTGACGTTTTCCTGCTTGGATAAATTGAGAAAGTTGTAGGGAAATTAATAAGTTTCCAATTCTACACTTTTATCGCTCATTCCACCGTTTCCTGCAGAATGATTGCAAGTTTTTTCATTTGCACCTACATATACAGTCTTGCTTTTCCAACTTCCATCGTGCAAATAACTGTAAGTAACTTTAAGCCGCTGACCGCAATTGTTTGTAAAACAAACCGTGTACAAGTGGGCAGTTTCATTCCATCCCCATTTCCACGAGAAACAATCTCCTGATGTGCTGTTTGCAGCAGCAATCTCTTTCGAGTTTGTTGCATTTAAAGAAATTACACCTGCCGTTGTCAATGCAGCGGCTACTAATAATGAATACATTAATTTTTTCATAATTCAAATTTTTATTAAGTTAATATTATTTACTCAAAAAGCAGTTCATAATCACCCAAAGCGTTAAAGTAAAACGAGTGACAATAGTCTGCTGTTCTTATTCCCGAACGGGCATAAGTTCCGAAACTTATTTCGGCGATTTCGGTTCTGCGTTTGTCGCCGCTGATAAAGCCTACGCCAGACATACGAAAGTTAATGTCCGACACGACAACTTTGGAAGCATCGGTTCGCTCAAGTTTGTAGTAGGCAATACGATAAGTGTCGGTGCTGTCAATGGCATTTACCCATTCAAAGCGGAATGGCACCTCATATTCATTACTATAACCTGCCTTCACTATCACTTCTTTGCGAAGGGTGTCAGGCAAGATTTTCCAATCTGGGTGCGAAGCGGCAATATTGTCGCTTAATTCAGTCATTGGAACACTATTTTTATTGACAGGAAAATAAAAACGAGCATAAGCGCACACTGCCAATAAGAGAACAAGAACAACCGAAGTTGTTAAAATTACAAAAGTTTTTTTTCTTAACATAATTTTTTAATTTAAAAGGTTTATATTTTTAAAAAAGATAATTAGAGTAAAGTTGGTTCAAATGTTTGATATTGAACGGTTATTGAATTAACGCCGCCATTGCTGTCGGTAGTGTATGATTTTATTTTCAGGCGAATATATTGCAAAGTGCCGTCTTCCAACGGGTGCGCAATTATATAGCCGCAATTTGGCGAAACGGGTTGTTTACTTGCTGTATTATTACTTACTTCAATTTTATCTGTAATTTGTGATAAATTATCAATTGTTCCAACATTGATAAAAATGCAACCACTATTGCTATAATTATCTGTAATGCTATAATATTTATCACCAATATATTGTATACTCCAACTTCCATTTACTCTTTGGTCTATTAAAAAACATATTTTGCCATCGCGATAACCGATAGAATACATTACATAAAATGTTTCATACAAAGAAATAACAATATTTTTATATTTAGAATAATTATAATAATCAGTAGAAGTTTGATAAGTAATGCACGACCCAAATGCACGTTCTGAGTTCTGCAATGTAACCTCTTTCACACTGCTTGTGGCTTTTGTGTCTTCATAAGTTAACTCTTTTTCGCACCCTGCGGCGAAAAACATACATAAAACCAATGCGGCTTTTGATAAAATAAAAATAGATTTTTTCATAAAGTTTATTTTTTTAAAATTAATAAAAAGTGTAGCCAATTCCGACATTAGCACCGAGATAAAGCCCTAAATGACTTGGGTAAGGTGCATATTTGCTGCTCCAAAACAGCAAAGATATATTTGCTCCCAAATCAAGAAAAACGCTGCTGTTTCCCAAATAAATTTTACCTGCTAATGGAGTCCAATTTATTCCAAATATCGGCATTTTTTCTCCGTTTGTTTGCAATCGCCCCTCTTGAAGAAATGTACCTTGCAAACTCATATACATAGCACCGTCAAGGTCTAACAAAATACCTGCTGACGCACCATAACCGTGTATTGTTCTTTTGGAAAATCTTTCGCCTTTGGCTCGAAAACTACTATTAGGAGCGTAGTATTCGTGATAAAGCCGCCCAAACCCAAACGGTACAATATTATACCCAAAACTGCCTGTCAGTCCAATGCCGACATCGTTGCCCGTATCGAAAACATATGAAATTTTTCCGCCCATTCCGCCGTATTCCGTACCGATACCGCCACTCAAAGAAACTTGTGCAAAAGCATTAAAAGAGATGCTGCACAAAAAAGATGTTAATAAAACGATAATAAATTTTTTCATACTATTAAATTTTTTAAAATTTTTGTTTTCATTTTTGTTAATTACTCCAAACCCAACCATTTCCTTTACAGGTATAACATTCCTGTCTGCCATTATTGCAAAAATTCCAAGGACATTTTGCTTTGCCATTGGTGCAAGATTCACATCGTACTTTGCCGTCTCCACTGCATCTTATGCACTTTTCCGTAACATAACCACGGTCGCATTTGGGGCAGTATTCGGTTCGGTTGTTTATTAACCCTGTTCCGTTGCAATTTCTGCATTTTACATCAACAGTTCCGCTTCCTTGACACTGTCCGCATCTTAGAAAGCCGCTGTTACAATAGTTACAGTTTACTTTTCCTGCACCCTTACAAGTTGCACACTGTATTGTACCTTGCCCTTTGCAATTGTTGCAAGTTACTTTTGTTTTTTCCTGTTGTTGTGCTGATACCATTACAGAGGTAATCATAAGAACAACTAATAATAACATTGATTTTTTCATACAATTAAAATTTTTTATTTATTTTTGCCTACTCTATTCAGTTTTCGGCTTTTCCCTGTTTTTTAATTATTTTTTGGGTTAAAATTATCTTTCAACCCCTGATTCGCATAACTTATAATGGTTTATTCCTATTTGTGTCCTTTGTGAAATCTCTTTGTGTTCTTTGTGGTAAATGAATTTAAAACACAAAGAACACAAAGAAAAAATACACAAAGTTCACAAGTTAAAAATTTCGTATTTCAATAGTTCTAACTTCAACTTCACTGCCATCAATATTGTGATACGTATCTTGAAAATCGCCGTAGCCGTTAATGGTAATATGGTCGCTGCTGATAGCGGTGCCGAAATATGGAAATTGCACATTCACATTAATTTTAAACTCCTGTACCGGCTGTGGGTACATAGCAAAATTTATAAAATTATCAGCATCAGGGAAAAAATAGCTTACAATATCGATAATTTTTGCTTTTTCCGAACCACCTGTACGTTCAAATTTATAGTACGCAATTCGGTGATTGTCAAGAGAATCTGTTGCGGTAAGCCATTTCAGATGAAACGGCACGGCATATTTTTGATTTCTGCCGCCCTTAATGACAATGTCTTTGTGAATAGTGTCGCCACTCACTTGCCATTCGGAGTGATTGGCAGCGAAATTTTCTTCAAGCAGTGTTTCGCGTGCTGCTTCTTTGTCTGTGCAGGCAGTCATTGCTAATAATGACATTGCTGCGATGAAAATTGTTTTTTTCATAAAAATTAATTTTTTTTTATTTTTGCCTACTCTATTCAGTTTTCGGCTGTCCCTGTTTTTTTAATGATTTATGCGAATCAGGGGTTGAAATGTTTTTTTTAAGGGTGCATTCCTACGGAATGCAGGTTTATATTTGTGTTTTTTTTCTACCGAGCGATGCAATCCTAACGGATTGCGGTGCAAAT
>JAISKN010000299.1 GCA_031260925.1 Prevotellaceae bacterium
GTTTATGACGAAAAGGACAGTATCGGCAAACGTTACCGCCGTCAAGATGCAATCGGCACGCCCTTCTGTATCACAATCGACCACCAGACGCTCGAAGATGAAACAGTTACCATTCGCCACAGAGATACAATGCAGCAGGAAAGGGTTGCGATTGCGGAACTTTATCAGATAATTGATAATGAGGTGAATATAAAGGGGTTGTTAAAGAAATTGGTGTAAAATGATTTTTATTTTTCTGTAAAAAAATTATGGGAAATACCGAACAAAAAACAAAAGAGCGGTTAAAAAATGCGGCGGCGAGCGGAAATATGCTGCTTGTCAGGTGGCATTGCCGAAAAGCCCTGCCGCAGAGTACGCTTGACGCGGCACTTGTAGAAGCCGTTGTAAAAGGACACCTCGACATCGTGAAGTATCTCCACCAAAAGGGAGCCAACCTCAAGTTCGCAGGCCCCACCGGCACCACTCTCGTTATGGCTGCTGCCGCCTTTGGTTTTCTGGATATTCTAAAATATCTTCACCAGAATGGCGTCAACATCCATGCCGTCAACACCAAAGGCCAAACCGCCTTTATCAAAGCCGCCGCCGCCGACCGCCTGGAAATCGTGAAGTACCTGCACCAAAACGGTGTCGATATCCACGCAAGAGACATCTACGGTAACGACGCGCTGTTGTACGCTGCGAAAGGAGGATACATTGAAGTTTGCGACTATTTGCTTAGCCAAGGAGCAGATCCCAATGTAAAAGACAGAAATGGTATGAATGCATTTATGCACATGGCCAATCACTAACATAAAAAAACACCCTGCCCTATGACAAAACATAGCTCAGGAAAGGGTGAAGATTGGGGAACTGCACGGAATTATTGATAATGAGGTAAATATAAAGGGGTTGTTGAAAAAATTGGTTTTGTAGAGAAAAGGCATTGCCTTTTCTGAAAAAAACGCCAAATACAAGAGAAAAGGCAATGCCTTTTCTCTACGATGAACAACGACAAACGATAAAATCAGAAAAAATATGTGGCAACAATCGGAAAAATATAAAAACAAATATCGCATACCGCCTGCACGGGCAGAATGGTGGAATTATGGCACTAATGGCGCATATTTTATAACAATTTGCACCCAAAACCGCGAACATTTTTTCGGTGAAATTGAAAATGACGAAATGTGTTTGTCAAATGTTGGAGTGATTGCCGATGTGTTTTGGCACGAAATACCTAAACATTTTGATTTCATTGAATTGGGCGCATTTGTCGTTATGCCAAATCATATTCACGGTATTTTGATAATGAATAAAAATGATGATGATGACATTGGCAACGATGGCAACGCCAACGCCGTAGAGAAAAGGCATTGCCTTTTCTCTACAAATACAAACGCAAACGCAAACACCGAAATTGATTACAAAACCGAACGTCAAAAACGGTTTCAAAATCAGGGTAAAAAAACAATTTCGTCAATCGTTGGTGGTTACAAATCGGTTGTTACCCGACACGCGCACCGTTTGCAGTACAATTTTGCGTGGCAGGCAAGTTTTCACGACCATATTATCAGAGATTTGGAAAGTTATCGCAACATTGAAAATTATATTTGCACCAATCCGCAAAAATGGGCAGACGACAGATATTCAAAAAATAATGATGAAACAACGTAATCGTAGAGAAAAGGCATTGCCTTTTCTGGTTGAAAATTGGCAAGAGAAAAGGCAATGCCTTTTCTCTACAAAAACAACGCCGTTACCATTCGCCACCGCGACACAATGCAGCAGGAAAGGGTGAAAATTGAAGATTTGCACAAAATTATCGGCGATGCCGTAAATATGAAAAATCTTTTTCAGAAAATAATTTAATAACTTTAATAACTAAACTGTTATGGAATCAATAGGAATCAGTTTTGGCAGCATTTTGCTTGCAGCGTTTGTATTTTATTTTGTAATAAAAAGTGCCGTAAAAAACGGCATTAACAATTCGTTACTTTTTACAGACGAACAAAGAGCGGCAAAAGAAAAGCAAGAGGCAGAGGAAATAAAAAAACTCTTTGAAAAGAACAAAAAAAAGTAAAAAGATAGTTGTAATCAAATCGGTAGAGAAAAGGCAATGCCTTTTCTCTACAAAGGGCGAACAACAGACACGCTGGTGTACGCAATAAAAAACAGCAGAAATTAATTTTTCCGCTGTTTGTTATTTATTTCAAAAAAATGATTATCTTTGCAGTCGAAATATGTCCAATATATTAGCAAAATATCGGACAATAAAATTGAAAAAATATGACTGAAAGTATTGAAAATAAGATATTTGAAAAAATAAAAAAAGCCAAAAGGGGTGCGCTTTTTTTTGCTGATAATTTTGTGGCATTCGGTAACATTGATACCATTTATCGAACTTTGAACAGATTAGTCGAAAAAGGCGAGTTGGATAAAGTTACCAACGGCATTTATTATCGCCCGCAAATTGATAAAATCATTGGCAAAATTACCCCGAAAATTGAAGATGTTGCGAGTGCGATTGCTCGGCGCGACAAAGCAAAAATCGTTCCTACAGGCGATTATGCACTTAACAGATTAGGGCTTTCTACGCAAGTACCAATGAAAATTGTGTATCTTACAGACGGCTCAGCGAGGAATATCAAGGTGGGCAATTACACGATTTCGTTTATTCGTACTTCTCCAAAAAATGTGGCTGCAATCGGCAAAATCAGTCGTTTGGCAATTCAGGCATTAAAAAGCATTGGTAGAGAAAATGTTAAGCAACACGAAATCGAACAGATACAAAACGCTTTAATGAAAGAAAAAGTGTCGTATTTGGAACACGATTTGCGCGTGGCACCCGCTTGGATTAAGGAAATAATCAGACATTCACTCGAAAAACTAAAACAAACTGAACAAAACTAATTTCATAAACCTACCCGCACAAAACAAAATTAATGCCTTTGCAGAAACGGCAGCACGAAAAGCGTTGCCTGCGGTGGCAGTTGAAAAAGATTGGTGGGTAACAGCCGTACTTCGCGCCTTATTTTCATTGCCTTATGCAGAAAGTTTATCTTTCAAAGGCGGAACGAGTTTGAGTAAATGCTACAATTTGATAGAGCGTTTTTCGGAAGACGTAGATATTGCCGTAAATCGCGAAAAAACCGATTTTACAAAGTCAAACACAAGAATCAGAAACGATTTGCGCCGTTCAACTTGTAAATTTGTCAGAGAAGAATTGCAGTTTGATGTAGCAAAAGAACTTGAAAATCAGGGGATAAGCAGTAATTTATTTTCAGCAACGGTTAATATTACGCCTGTTACCACCACCGACCCTGAAATTGTCGAAATCGTTTATCAATCACTGTTTGACGACAACGATTATATCAAACCCGTTGTCAAAATTGAAGTCAGCGGACGGTCGATGCGCGAACCGTTGCAGCCGATTAAACTGCGGTCAATTCTTGATGAAGTTTTTGCCGATATGCCTTTTGCAAATCCCGCATTTACAATAAACGCCGTTGTTCCGCAACGCACTTTCATTGAAAAAATTTGTCTGTTGCACGAAGAATTTTCCAAACCGCAAGAATTGATACGCACCGAAAGAATGAGCCGCCACCTGTACGATTTGGGAAAAATAATGGAAACACCGATTGCTGACGAGGCATTAGCAAATAAGAATTTGTATCATTCCATTGTAGAACACCGCCGTATTTTTGTCGGTTTGGGCGGTTTTGATTATACCACGCTTGCACCACAAACAGTCAATATCATTCCACCAGAAAGCGTAATTATTCAGTGGCAGCAGGATTATGAAATAATGCAACGCACAATGATTTACGGCGATTCATTACCATTCAACAAGTTGATTGCCAAAATAAAGAATTTGAATGAAAGAATAAATCAAATTGTTTGGTAAACTTGTAATTCGCCATTTGACAAAAACAGCAGAAATTAATTTTTCCGCTGTTTTTTTTATTTGCACAATTCAAATGCCTGACGGCAAATTATCAGTTTCAATAAGTTCATAATTTGTACTTCGTCCGCCACCTTGTTCTTGTTTTAAAATGCTTTTGTCTATCAGGTCTTTAATATCTCTTGTAGCAGTATCTTGCGAACATTTGCAAATTTTTGCCCACTTTGAAGATTGTAGTTTTCCGCGAAAATCGCCGTCAAGCAGTTTATTAAGCATTTTTATTTGGCGTTCGTTAAATGATAATTTAACATTCCGTGTCCAAAAATTCGCCTTATGTAAAACACTCTGTAATATTTTTTCGGAAGCAATTAAAGCATTTTTTAAACAATTTAAAAACCATTCTAACCAAACAGTAATATCGCTGTCTTCTGTTCGGTGTTGAACTTTTTCTATAGCGTCATAGTATTTTTTTCGTTCTTTGTTGATTTGAGCCGACATACTGTAAAACCTTTGTTTGCTCTCATCGCTGCGAGCGAGCAACATATCGCAAACAGCACGAGCAATACGTCCATTACCATCGTCAAAAGGGTGAATTGTAACAAACCACAAATGCGCTATTGCGGCTTTAATCACGCTATCGTGAGAATTGTCGGCATTGAGCCAATTCAAAAAAATATCCATTTCAGGTTTCACATTTTCTGCCGTTACTGCTTCATAATGCACCCTTTCTTGTCCCAAAGCACCAGAAACAACTTGCATTTCGCCTTTTCTGTAACAAGCGACATCAATTTTATACGAACCGCTGTAACCTGTTGGAAAAAGGGCGGCATGCCAACCAAACATTCGTTCTTCTGTTAGTGGTTTTTCGTATTTTTGGGTTGCATCAAGCATCATTTCTACAATTCCGTCAATGTTTCGTGCCGAATTTACAAGTCCTGCAACATTAAGCCCCAAACGGCGAGCAATAGACGAACGGACTTGCTGCCTGTTTAATTTTTCGCCCTCAATTTCTGACGATTTCAAAATATCAAGTGTAATATTTTCAAGCGTTGCTTCCTTTTGATAATCAAAACCGAGTGAAGTCATTTTGCCCAAAAGTCGTCCTTGTAAATTGCGAACTTGTGCCAGCAAATTACTGATTTTCTTGTCATTCCAAGTAAAGTCAGTCCAATTTTTATGCTGATAAATGTATTTTGCCATATCAAATTATTTTTAAAATGCAAAGATACAATTTTTGCGGAGAATAACAAAATTATTTTACGCATTTTTTGCGGAGAAAAAATACTTTTTTATCCGCAAAGTTTTTTGTTTCAAAAATAAATATCACCAAAAAATTGTAACTTTGCAAAAAAAATATAAAACTTCACAAGATTAACACGATTTGCATAATTAACAAATTCTTATTTTATGTAAATTCTGTATTTTTGTTAATCTTGTAAAAAAGTATAAACAAAAATGAAACAAAATTGGAAACCCGGAACGTTGATTTACCCTGTGCCTGCGGTGTTGGTGTCGTGCGGGGCAACGCCAAAAGAATACAATATTTTGACTGTTGCGTGGGTTGGCACAATCTGCTCCAACCCTGCGATGTGCTATATTTCGGTGCAGAAAATTCGCCATTCCTACGATATTATCAAGCGCAACGGCGAATTTGTAATCAACCTCACTTCCGAAGATTTGGCGCGGGCAACTGATTGGTGCGGCGTAAAAAGCGGCAAAGATGTGGACAAATTCAAGGAAATGCACCTCACGCCGCTGCCTGCCGAAATGGTAAAAGCCCCGATAATTGCAGAGTCGCCGCTGTCGATTGAGTGCCGCATAAAAGAGATTGTGCCGCTCGGCTCACACGATATGATGATAGCCGAAGTGCTTAATATTCAGGCAGATGAAAAATATATTGACCAAAAAACAGGCGAATTTAAAATGCAGGAGGCAAAATTAATCGCCTACTCGCACGGACATTATTACAAATTGGGCGAGGAAATCGGAAAATTTGGTTGGAGTGTGCAGAAAAAGCAAAAAATATGAATGAAATCAAAAAAATAGTGATTTTTTATTTTTCGGGAACAGGTAATGCGAGGCAAATCGCAGTTTGGCTCTCGGAATTTGCCGCAAAAAAGAGCATTGATTGTCAGATTTTCAATATTGCAACAACCGACCAAAACACACTCAATTCGTTAAGCAAAAATTTGCTTGTTATTATTATTTCGCCCGTTCACGGCTTTAATTTCCCAAAAATAACGCTAAATTTCATTCGCCATTTTCCGAAAGGCAAAAATCGCATTGTGCTGATGAACACAAGGGCAGGAATGAAAATTGCCCGTTTTGTTACGCCCGGACTTTCAGGTATTTCGTTTATGCTGTCTTCACTAATATTAAGGGCAAAAGGGTACAAAATCGTTGGACAAATTCCGTTTGATATGCCTTCAAATTGGCTTTCAATTCACCCTGCGTTGAACGAAAATACCGTGAAATTTTTATACAAAAAAAATTACAAACGTGTAGAAAAACATTCCAATAAAATATTTTCGGGAAAATCAGATTTTCTTGCTCGCCGCGACCTCGTTCAAGACATATTAATTTCCCCAATCGCCTTTGGCTATTACCTTGTGGGGCGTTTTGCATTTGCCAAATCATTTTATGCCTCTGTTGATTGCGACAACTGCGGATTATGCGTAAAACAATGCCCTGTCAAAGCAATTAAAATGGCGAATGAGCGACCTTATTGGACATTTCAATGCGAAAGTTGTATGCAATGTATGAACATTTGTCCCAAAAAAGCGATTGAAACAGCGCACGGTTTATTTGTTGCAGTAAGTTTAATTTGTTCAATGCTGACAACAATTATTTTGCATAACATTCTAAAAATCAGCATTCAATCACTATTCATCAAGTTATTAATTTTCGGATTACTGTTTTTTGCATTATTGTGGGTATTTTACAAAATTCAACATTTATTACTCAGAAACAAATTTATAGGCAAAATAATTACCCTCGCCTCTTTGACACATTATAAATTTTGGGGACGTTATTATCTTCGTTCAAAAAATCAGCGGCAAATAAAATTTTAAAATTATGAAATCAACAAAATTATTATTAAAAAGCATAGCAGGAATGCTAAATCTTATTTTGGTTATGGCACTCACGCTGTTTTTGCCAATGCACAGCATAAATTATTTGTTGGCTTGGCTTTATTTAGCCGCATTTTTTGCACCTGTTTATCCGTGTATAAAAAATAACAAAAAAATTGTACTTTATTCTTCTGATTAATCAAAAATATGGAAAAATTGGAAGTAAAATAATAAATAAGATATGAAAAAATATGAAACAGGACACAAAAAATCCATTAAGATTTCACCATTTATTAACAAATTTTACTGAAATTAGCAATATTTAACTAAAAAATTTGGTTTGCCGTAAAATCATAAAAATCAAAAAGATAGATGTTTTTTATAAATTTTGAAAGTTGAAAAGTTGCACACTCTAAATGTTTTTGTGCAATATGTTGAAACTTTTTGAAAGAAAAGTTGCCTGCGGGTAAAAAAAATGTTGTTACTTTGCAGTCCAAAAAAAGTATTAATAATTTTATTAACCAAAAAAAACAAATTTTTATGTCAGAAGTAGCAAAAAAAGTTAGAGAAATTGTTGTTAATAAACTTGGCGTTGATGAGTCAGAAGTAGTTGATTCCGCAAGTTTTACAAATGACCTTGGTGCAGATTCTTTAGACACCGTAGAGTTGATTATGGAATTTGAAAAAGAATTCGGTATTCAAATCGCAGAAGAAGAGGCTGAAAAAATTGCAACTGTAGGCGAGGCAATCGCTCACATTGAAGCAGCAAAACAATAATTTTTCTCACTGAAAAACTATGGAATTAAAAAGAGTTGTAGTAACAGGGCTTGGTGCAGTTACGCCTCTCGGAAATACTGTCCCGCAAGTGTGGGACAGTATTATCAAAGGGCAAAGCGGTGCTGGAATGATAACCAGATTTGACACTACAAATTTTAAAGTGAAAATTGCCTGCGAAGTCAAAAACCTTGACATCGCACAATATATTGACCGCAAAGATGTGAGCCGAATGGACTTGTACACGCAATATGCTATGGTGGCTGCGCAACAGGCGGTTGAGGACGCAAAAATCGAACCTGAAAACGAAGATTTGGATAAAATCGGAGTGATTTTTGGTGTCGGTATTGGCGGTCTCAAAACTATGGAAGACGAAATGCGGTATTATGTCGAAACAAGCGAATATGGACCGCGTTTCAACCCATTTTTTATTCCAAAAATGATTGCCGATATTGCGCCTGGGCGAATTTCGATAAAATATGGTTTCAGAGGACCTAATTTTACTACGACTTCGGCTTGCGCGTCATCAACAAATGCGATTGTCGATGCTTTTAATTATATTCGTTTAGGAAAATCAAATATAATTCTTGCAGGCGGCAGCGAGGCGACTGTTACAGAGGCAGGAATTGGCGGTTTTATTTCAATGCACGCGCTTTCTATGCGTAACGACAGCCCCGAAACAGCATCGCGCCCGTTCTCTAAAAGCCGAGACGGTTTTGTGCTTGGCGAAGGTGCGGCTTGCCTGATTTTAGAAGAATACGAACACGCAAAAGCACGCGGAGCGCAAATCTACGCCGAACTTGCAGGCGGAGGATTAAGTGCAGACGCATATCATCTGACGGCTCCGCACCCAGACGGTTTGGGCGCAAGTCTGGTGATAAGAAACGCGCTTGAAGATGCACATCTCAAGCCCGAAGA
Source organism: Prevotellaceae bacterium (assembly GCA_031260925.1). Lineage (GTDB taxonomy): Bacteria > Bacteroidota > Bacteroidia > Bacteroidales > Paludibacteraceae > F0058. The sequence goes on from JAISKN010000299.1 coordinate 8,644, forward strand.
TATTGATTATATCAATGTTCACGGCACTTCTACTCCACTCGGCGACATTGCCGAACTCAAAGCAGTGCAAAATATTTTCGGCGAACAAGCATACAAACTCAATATTTCCTCAACAAAATCAATGACAGGGCATTTGCTCGGCGCAGCAGGCGCAGTGGAAGCGATGCTGTCGATTTTGGCAATAAAAAATGGCATTGTTCCGCCAACAATCAATTTTGCCGAAGGAGATGAAGACGAAAATATCGACTACAAACTCAATTTTACATTCAACAAAGCGCAAAAACGCGAAATCCGCGCAGCACTGTCAAACACATTCGGCTTTGGCGGACACAACGCAAGCGTGATTTTTAAAAGAGTTGATTGATTTAGTGGTTAATGGTTAATTTAAAAAGTGCAATGTTTTTTATCATTGCACTTTTTTATTATAAGTTAGTAATGCGAATTAGGAGTTGAAATGTGTGTTAGGCACAAAATATAATTTACCTGTTTTGCAAACATCATTAATACGACAAAAGCGATGTACAATGCTGTATATCGCTTTTATCCTTTGCGGTATGGACGGGACTCGAACCCGCGACCCCCTGCGTGACAGGCAGGTATTCTAACCAGCTGAACTA
>JAISKN010000294.1 GCA_031260925.1 Prevotellaceae bacterium
GGGTAATATTTTTCAAATTTTTATTCATTTTTAACACAAAAATTATTCGGTTGCAAAACTATACATTATAAAAACACAAAACAACCCCACTTTAGCAGGGTTGTTTTTGTCTTAAAAAATCGAATTTTGTTACATCAATTTTCTGTATTTAATTTTTTTCGGCTCTTCGTTGCCCAAGCGGTTGCGCTTGTTTTCTTCGTATTCGGAATAACTGCCTTCAAAGAAAAATGCTTTGGAGTCGCCCTCGAATGCGAGAATATGCGTGCAAATTCTGTCTAAAAACCAACGGTCGTGCGAAATCACCACTGCGCAACCCGCAAAAGAGGTCAAACCCTCTTCCAATGCGCGCAGAGTATTAACGTCAATATCGTTTGTCGGCTCGTCAAGCAGCAGCACGTTTGCCTCCGATTTCAATGTCAGTGCAAGATGCAGGCGGTTGCGTTCGCCGCCCGAAAGCACTCCGCACAACTTCTCTTGGTCTGCGCCTGTGAAGTTGAAACGCGACAGATAGGCGCGGGCGTTGATTTCCCGCCCTGCCACGCGAATAAACTCAGTGCCGCCCGAAACAACCTGATAAATCGTCTTTTCGGGGTCAATATCTTTGTGCATCTGGTCGACATAACCGATTTTCACCGTTTCGCCGACATCAAAAGTGCCTTTATCAACGCTCTCCATTGCCATAATCATACGGAAAAGGGTGGTTTTGCCTGCGCCGTTTGGTCCAATAATACCGACAATGCCATTTGGCGGCAGCATAAAATTAAGATTTTCAAAAAGCAGTTTATCGCCAAATGCTTTTGCAACATTTTGAGCATCAATCACTTTGTTGCCCAAACGCGGTCCGTTTGGAATAAAAATTTCGAGTTTTTCCTCGCGGGCTTTCTGGTCTTCGTTCATCAGTTGGTCGTAGGCATTGAGGCGCGCTTTGCCCTTTGCGTGTCGGGCAGACGGAGCCATACGCACCCATTCGAGTTCGCGCTCAAGCGTTTTGCGGCGTTTGCTCTCCTGCTTTTCTTCGGCTGCCATTCGCGTGGTTTTTTGTTCAAGCCATTCGGTATAATTGCCTTTCCAAGGAATGCCCTCGCCTCTGTCGAGTTCCAAAATCCAACCTGCAACGTGGTCAAGGAAATAACGGTCGTGCGTGATTGCGATAACCGTTCCAGCGTATTGCTGCAAATGCTGTTCGAGCCAGTCAATGCTTTCGGCATCAAGGTGGTTGGTCGGCTCGTCGAGCAGCAGAATATCAGGGTTTTGCAGCAGCAGACGGCACAGCGCAACGCGCCTTCTTTCGCCGCCAGAAAGGTTTTTCATAACGGCATCTTCTTCGGGGCAACGCAGCGCGTCCATTGCCTGTTCGAGTTTGTTGTCGATGTTCCAAGCATCGCAGGCATCGAGTTTGTCCTGCACTTCTGCCTGACGTGCAAGCAGTTTGTCGAAATCGGCGTTTTCGTCTGCAAAAGCGGCGTTGATTTGCTCAAACTCGGCAAGCAACGCCATTATTTCGGCAACGCCCTCCTGCACCACCTCTTTAACGGTTTTTTCCTCGTCAAACTTCGGCTCCTGCTCGAGATAACCGACAGAATATCCTGGCGAAAACACAACTTCGCCGTCAAAACTTTTTTCTATTCTTGCAATAATTTTGAGCAAGGTCGATTTTCCCGAGCCGTTTAAACCGATAATACCGATTTTTGCGCCATAGAAAAACGAGAGGTAGATATTTTTTAATACCTGTTTATGCGGTGGAAATGTTTTAGAAACATTTACCATCGAAAAAATTATTTTTTTATCGTCAGACATAATATATTTGTTGATTTGATTATTTGGTTATTTGATTATTTGGTTATTTGATTATTTGTTGATTTGGTTATTTGTTGATTTGATTATTTGTTTTTTGGGGTGCAAAGATACACAAAAAAACGATAACATTTAATAGTATAGAAAAAAATTGAAAAACGGTTGTCATTCCCGCGCAGGCGGGAATCTCCCTTGCTGCATTGAAATTTGGGGATTCCCGCCTGCGCGGGAATGACAGGCATTTTTATTTTGTACCATATTTTTGTTTTTTTCACTATCTTATAACCCCCAAAAAAAAATGAAATCAATAAATATATTGATTATCAGATATTTATCAAATATTTTGAATAAAATTTGATAATATTTTTGCATATATAAAAAAAATGTTGTAATTTTGCGCGCTTTTTCTAACGAAAGGCATTTTTTTATTATAAAAAATTAAAAATAATTATACGATGAAAAAGATAATTAATTATTTCAAAGAATCTTATGCAGAACTTGTTCATAAGACTTCCTGGCCTACAAGAAAAGAACTTACAAGCAGTTCAGTAGTTGTTTTAGTGGCATCGCTTTTGATTGCGGTTGTTGTTTGGGCAATGGACTTTGCATTTGAAAATTTGATGACATTTATTTACCAACATATCTAAACTTGGAGGAAAAAAATGGCTGAGGCTGCAAGAAAATGGTATGTGCTACGCGCAATTAGCGGTAAAGAGAGCAAAGTGAAGGAATATATTGACATTGAAGTCGAAAATAATCCAGGCTCTGACGTTGCGCGTTGTGTTCATCAAGTTGTGATACCCACAGAAAAGATTTATGTGGTAAAAAATGGTAAAAAAGTCATCAAAGAACGTACATTTTTACCAGGTTATGTTTTGATTGAGGCGACATTGACCAAAGAAATGGCGGGGCATTTGCGCAATGTGCCGAATGTACTCGGATTTTTGGGCGTTTCCAAACCCGGCGTTTATGTGCCTACTCCACTCCGCCCAAATGAAGTGAATAAACTTCTCGGTACTGTTGATGAAATCGAGGAAAAGACTGAGGAAATTCTTGTTCCGTTTATTATCGGCGAGCGGGTAAAAGTTATGGCAGGACCTTTCAGCGGTTTTTCAGGCTCTATAGAAGAGGTGAATAACGAGAAAAAACGCTTGAAAGTAATGGTAACAATTTTTGGCAGAAAAAACCCTGTAGAAATTGGCTTTATGCAGGTAGAAAAAGAATAAAATCTAAGTCTAAAAGTACGCAGATAACGTGGATTTTAATACAACAAAATTAAACGCAGATTATAAAAATAATCTGCGTTTAATTTTGTTGTGAAATTAGTGTTCAAAAAATTTCGTCAAACATTTTTTTATAAACTTCGGCTTTGGTTTCTAATTTTTGCGGGTAGGCACGGGAAGAAGATGGCATTCGGTAGAAAGATATTTTGCGGTTGTCGTGCAAAAAATCAACTTTTTCGCCGATTTTAGGCTCAGAAGTTTCAAATTGCTGCGCGATAATTTCACTTGCCTTTTGCCCTGTGGCAGCAATCGCTGTACAGTGCGGCAGTTGGTCAAGAAGGCTTTTGATGTTGGTTTGCTCAACAACTTCGAGAAATTTGTCAGCCGCGTTGTCGTTCAGTCGGCGCACAACGCTCGCGGTATCAAAAAGCGCAATGCCTTTTTCCGCAACAAATTGAGCCACAGCATCTTTACAAAACGCTTTGCAGGTTTCGTTGAGAAAATAATTTTTGTTGTTGAAAAAAATCATTCCCATAATTTTCCACATATCATTATTGAGATTTGGGTAGAAAAAATCCATTGACCAACGCTTGCGAGGAGGCGGAAAACTGCCGAGCAGCAAAACTTTGGCGTTTGCAGGTAAAAAAGGGGTTAAGGGGTGAGGTTCTAATAACATAAATTTTCTGTTTTTATATATATTTTTGGAATTTGTGTTTTTTTGGTTTGCAGTCAACAACACAAAGCATCACACAAATTAAAATTAAAAACAATTTTGTATTCATAAAAATTTAAAATATTTCAATTATCTTTGACTTGCTCGTCAATAATGTTCTTAAATTCTTTCCTAATGTCCTCCGCCTTAATTAAACGTTCTATTTCGGAATTAGAGAAAAATACAACTTTTTTACCATCTTTCCGAGTGCTAACAGCCTCAATTAATGTTGTTTTAGCAATAAATCCAGAAGTAAAAAGGAAACCAAAACGAGCCAATCCGTTAGTTTGCTCTAATTTAGCATAGAATTGTATAAAATCATTTTTACCAACATTTTCATCTGGTTTATTTTTACATTCAATTAAAAAATAGTCGCCGAGTTTATTAAGAAATAAATCGTTAATTTCGTTTCTTACTATCAAATCAACTTCATTTCTTGATTTTTCAATAATTCTGCGTTTTATGTCTTTATAACCAATATTTCCGAACAGCAAACTAACAAAATTTTCAAATTTCACCCCTTTTTTGTAAGTATCAACTTCGTTTTTTGCCTCTGCATAATACTGTAAAAGAGCAGTTTGCAATGGTGTATTATCCTCAATAATAGAATTATAATATTCATTTATTGTATCTACTATTTTGGGTATCCAAATTTCAAACTTTTCTTTTTCAAGTATATTGATAATTTTCCCTTTTAACATAAAAGGTTTCAATTTATCAATATATTCCTGCGTAAAAGCAGAAATTACTATGATTTTTGAGAAAGGATTAATCTCAATGATTTTTTTTATCAGCGCAATGCCGTTAAAATCATATTTGTCCATTCTTAAATCTACGATTGCCAATGAATAAAATTTATTTTCAATTGCAGAAAGAATTTCCTGTTCGGCAAAAGTTGGAATAAACTCAACATCAGGCAATTTTTCTTTTAACGCCTTTGTTAAACTAACTACTTGAGTTTGTTCGTCATCAATAATAAGCACACTTTTATTCATAATATTTTTATTTTTTTATAGGAAAGTTTATAATAAATTCTTTTGTAAAAGGTTTTGAACATTTTGTATTTACATTTATTGTTCCCTTAAATGTATCACATACATATTTTGCGTGAAATAAACCAATCCCTGTTCCGGCGGTTGTTGAAAAACCATAAGTAAATATTTTATCTGTATTTTCCTTTGGAATTTCTATTCCAGTATCTGCAATTTTTATTTCACATTTTGCATTATCTATATTAGCACTAACATACAATTTTTTTTCAGATACATTTTCCATTGATTTTGTCGCATTAATTATGACATTATGCAATATCTGTAATAACGCTTGGTAGGAATGATTTATTATAATTGCAGATTTAGTGTCGTAATTAAAATCATATTCTATGTCTTTCATACTGCCTCTTGCTAATGCTTCAACACTTGATAATAAAGCATTTAAAGTAAATTCCCCATTTTGAGAATGAGGTATCAACTCTTTAAAATTATTTATTGTTTGCCTTAATACATCCAAAGAGGTTTTTAATGTTTTAAGTTCCTCGTTACTTATTGTATTGTTAGATATAGTTGATAAAATTCCATCCATACTATGAATAGCATTTTTCATATCGTGCTGTAAAAAATTAGATAAAAATATTATATGTCGCTCATTATCTTTACTTACGGCAGATAAAACATTTTTCTGATTATCTATATCTTGCTGTAATTTTTCAATTTTACGCGCCTGAACTTCTCGGTTAAGTCGTTGTGGTTTAATATATGGACGTCCGTTGTTTTTTGACATATTGCATAAATTATATAACGGTGCAAAGTTATAAATTATTTTTCATTTAACAAAAATTTTCAGAGGCGATTATTTTTTCGCCCCTGAAAATCATTTTCGCTACTTTACTTCTATTCCAAAACTAAACCCCTCATTTTTCACTTTTTCAATCAACTCAGGCACAATGTCTTGATATTCGCCGCAAATGCCGAAATCGGCATAGCGGAAAATATTTGCCTTAGGGTTGTGGTCGATTGCAATGATTTTGCCTGCCTCCTTGATACCTGCAATGTGCTGTATCGCGCCCGAAATGCCGATTGCAACGTAGATTTTGGGGCGGACAGTTTTGCCTGTCTGTCCGATTTGACGGGCATATTCGGCAAAAGCATTATCCACTACCACGCGCGAGCAAGCCCATTCTGCTTTCAGCCCTTTGTCTTTGAGGGCTTGGGCAAGGTCTTTTACAAGTTTGAGTTCATCTCCCACAGTGCCGCGACCGCCCGAAACGATAATATCGGCATCGAAAAGCGACTGCAAACCGCCTTCGCCGCGTACTGTTTCAAGAATTTTTGTAACAAAATCTTCGTCATTCAGTTTTGGCGCGAATGTGGTGATTTTGCCCTCGCGCCCTGTCTGTATGGTGGGAACGGCAAAAGTTCCTGCGCGTGCCGTTGAAATTTGCGG
>JAISKN010000031.1 GCA_031260925.1 Prevotellaceae bacterium
TGCAAATGAAAATCGACACTTGGAGTTGGTATGTTGCAGGCACGCGATACCCTGTTTTTGAGAGCATTCAGACGAATGTTGTCCGCAACACGACCTTTGCCAACGGCTCGCAGCAGCAAAACGACACAGCGATTTTTCAGACCTCTTTTTATTATCCGCCAATGCAGCAGACAAATATTTTTGGCGAGCAAACATCTGATAATCCGATACTTACAGGTATAAATGCTGTTTTTACAGAGGCAGAATGGCAGCCTAACCCTGTTGTAGAAAATCTGTACATTTCGTACAAACTTACCCGCAACGCAACTGTCTGGTTTTCAGTGCATTCCAACGGCAGCATTCCGCTTTGCCAAACCGCGCCCAGCAGCAAACTTGTGGGCTACAATCAGACAATTATTCCAATGTCAAGCCTGCCAGTCGGCACTTACACGGTTTTTGTCCACGTTGATGATATGGTGCTGATGCAAACAATAATAAAAAACTAATAATTCTAAAAATAATACAGATATGAAAAAGAAAACGACAATTATAATAATAATGAGTATTTGTACTCTCTTTAATGGCTATACTTATAGCCAAGATATTTATTCAGATTATCAATATTCTCCACAAAATTTGGGTTTATCAGCACCACAAGTTTCTGATTTTATCAAATATGGAAATATAGATGTTAATTTCTATAATGGGTTATTAGATATGGAAATTGAACTTGATGGATATAGTGATAACGATTTTGAACTTCCGATTTCACTAAAATACATATCAAATGGTTTTGCACCAAGCAAACGACCATCTATCGTTGGTAATAACTGGATACTCAGTTTTGGTGGAGTGATTTCAAGGACTGTCTATGGAAGTCCAGATGATACCAGAGGAAAGTATAATGGGAATGCAAACTCTTATCTAAAAGATGGTATTCTTGTTACCATTAGAGATAATAATTTTAAAGAATATTCAGAGTCAGTTCTCACTAATTTTGCAATGGAAAAAAATGAATGTTGTAATAAAACTCCGTATATTAGAGGAGATTTTAAATATGATTTTGAGCCAGATGTTTTTAGATTTTCATTTGGTAAACATTCTGGCAGTTTTATAATAGGAAATGATGGTCTTCCTATTTCTTTGTCTGGAGCGGGTTATAAAATTGATATAAGTGGTTTGGCTGTGCAAACATATAGCACATCGAATGCTCCTGTAAATTCTTATATAACAATAAGCACTCCAGATGGATATTTATATAAATTTGGAGGGGACATAACTTGTATAGAATATTCTGTTCCTAATAATCCGACGAGTAGTTCTGGTCTTGTAAAAGAAAGACCTAGATATATCACATCTTGGTTTTTAAAATCAATAAAAGCACCTAACAATAGGGAAGTTATATTTAATTATATATCAACATTGCAGAAACAAAAATACAACAGTTTTATTTACTCTTTTACAGAGTCTCTTATATATAATGCATATGGAACCACCTATGATAAAATTCAACATACTACAACCAATGCAGATTGTATGCCAACCTTTCCAATGCATACATCATTAATAGCAAAAAAAATTATAATGCAAGATAATATATACACACCTATTATTGATAAAATTATTGTTGATAATACGATTGAAATTGATTTTGATATACAGCAAACATCAGGAGGATTTTACGAGAACAATGATTATTCACGGCAATTATCATCAATTATACATAAATATAATTCAACTGAAGTAAAAAAAACTTTTTTTAATTATTTATATTCAGGTAAGTATTTTTTTCTGCAATCTTTATCTTTACACGACCAAACATATAAATTTGATTACAATTTGGGGATAACTTTACCAGACCCGATGTCAATATCTTTAGACCATTGGGGATTCTGGAGAGGTGGTTATGAAGTAGCACTTACAACAGAGGCAAATATAGCTAACCATTGTTTGAATATAGAAAATAATAGGCAAGTAAATACAAATGTGTGTGATATTACTTTGCTAAAGAAGATTACTTACCCAAGTGGAGGATATACAGAAGTTGGCTATGAGTATAATAGGTGCAATAAGTATTTAAAGAGAAATATGACGAGTGGAAAATTAGAAATTATATCATTGGAAAATACTACTCCAGTCGGAGGTGCCAGAGTAAAAACGGTAAAGGATTATGATATTTCTACACAAAAATATTATAATTCGAAAACGTTTATATATAAAAATGCTGCGCAAACGATGGAGAGTGGAATAATTGGATATAGGCGTCCATACATAACTACAGAAATGCATACAACCCTCAATTCCGAAACTTCTTATGATTATAATACAATAACAACTTGTTATTTTAAAACAAGACGTACTACTAAAGATATAAGTGCAAATGATTATGGCACTATGGATATGCTTGACGAGTACCATATTGCCTATTCCGATGTAATTGAACAAATTGATAATAACGGCTATAATGTATATCATTTTTCTTCATTGAATGATGTACCTGACGATGAAGAATCAACTCACGATGTGGTAATATCTTTTTCTAATAGTATCAGTACCATAGATAGAGTTTCTGCACTTGAAAAAAGCGGTTTGTATAAAACCAATGATATGTCCAAATTTAGAGGGAAATTATTAACAAAATCTACATATTCTGCCACAGGAGAATTGAGACAAATGGAAAACTACAATTATAATATTGCTTCTGCAAAAGATAAATACAATATTTCAGTTAGGTCTGTAGTAAGAGGATGTTCCTCGTATAGAATTTTTTCAACACCTTGCTTATTAACAAAGAAGGAAATAATAGATAATAGTGGATGTACTTTGATTGAAAGATATAATTACAATAAATATGACTTATTGAAAAATACAACTAATATCAACAGCAATGGACAAAAATATAAAACTCTAAATAAATATCCGACCGATTTTAATGTTGCTCCTTATACTAATATGGTTTCAAAAAATATCTTAAGCCCGCTTGTTGAGAAAATTATATATAGAGATGACCGTCCTGACGGTATTGACATAGATATAAATATACCTGTAGTTGCAGCAGCAGGACAACAAAATACGCCGCCTTACCCTGATGCTGCAAGTATGCAAACGCAACTCAAACGCGAAGTATGGGATTACAGTTTTTTACACTCAAAATTTTATAAGCCGACTGTTTATAAAAATCAGCAGAAATTCACTGACGAACTTATAACTATAGCAAATTACAAATACGACAATTTTGGCAATGTTGTAGAAATTGCTAATAAAAACGGGTTGACCACTACTATCGTTTGGAACAGCAACAATCAATACCCGATATTGAAACTTGAAAATGTAACAAATGCAGAATGGCAAAGTTTAATGTCAGGCTCGTTTGGCAGTTTTTTCGAGCATATTAGAGGTACATTGGTGTCAAATTCTCAACCAGATATGAATGCGCCAATGCTTGTTTCATTTATAAACTCGCTTGCAAATGCTTTGCCGAACGCTTTAATTACTATTTACACCTACAAACCTTTGGTTGGATTAACTTCAATAACCGACACTCGTGGCATTACAACATATTTTGAATATGACGAGTTCGGCAGGTTGAAAAATACAAAAGACAGCGATTTGAAACTTTTGCAGGAATATAATTATCATTACAAAAATCAATAATAAACACTCCACAGATTACACAGATTAGCACAGAAAAAATAATTTGTGAAAATCTGTGAAATCTGTGGACAAAAAAATAAAAAAAATATGAAACACCACATTTTAATATCAACACTATTTTGCTTGCTTTCAGCAAATATTTTTGCGCAGAGCAACGACCAGAATTACATTCGCACGCGGACTTACACAACGTCTGACGGTGCGGAATACCTTGACCAAATTGCCTATTTTGACGGTTTGGGCAGACCAAACGAAACCGTGTTGCGCAAAATCACGCCCGACCAGAAAGATTTGGTTTCCTTTTTGGAATATGATAACTTCGGTAGAGAGTACAAGAGTTGGCTGCCTGCAAAAATTGACCAGAACAATGGTCTTTATGTAGATTTTGAAACTGACTTTAAAACTGCTGCCAGCACACAGTATAACAGCGATACGCACCCTTTCGTAAAAAATATTATTGAAAATTCTCCGTTGAGCAGAATTTTAGGGCAAGAGGGAGCAGGTGCTGATTGGGAACAGCACCCGACAAGCATAAATTATGCTGCCAACACAGCAAACGAAGTGCCATATTTTTATGTTTCTGGCAATAATCTTGTAAGAAACGGAAATTACGCTGCAAACACGCTCTACAAAACCATTTCCGCAGACGAAGACAATAAAACCGCAACCGAGTTTAAAGACAAACTCGGCAGAGTGGTAATGACAATGCAAAGTACCGACCACAAAACCTGCTATGTGTATGACGATTTCGGGCAGTTGCGGTATGTGCTGCCTCCTTTGGCAACAGATGATTTAGGCAACGGTACTTATAATGAAAACAGCAGTGCGCCGCTTGAACAATACGCCTACATTTATAAATATGATAATCGCGGACGGCAAATTTATAAACGGTTGCCGGGCTGTAAGCCTATTTATATGGTGTATGACAAAGCCGACAGATTGGTAATGTCGCAAGACGGAAACCAGCGCAAAGATGAACAAAATAAAAAATGGACAATATCAACTTACGATGTTTTCGGGCGAGTGCTTTACTCTGCGCAAATAGTTGATAATAGGACACATAACGTTTTACAAAACTATTTTTCTACAAAAATTGTAAAAGAAAATTTTGCTGTTTCTCAAAGTTTTGGCTACACAAAAACTTATTTTCCAAATATTACAGATAATGATTTGTTAATTGTCAATTATTACGATAATTACAATTTTAGAAATCTGGATATGTATGCAGATATTGAAAGCATTTTAGACAAGAAACCACACCCAGAGTACCCCTGTTATATGAATACGAAAGGACTTTTAACTGGCTCTTATGTTGCAATTTTGGACAATTCAGGCAATTTCTTGACAACTGCATTTTATTACGACAAAAAAGGCAGGATTGTTCAGCAATGCGGTACAAATCAGTTTGGTTATACCATTGTTTTCAATAAATATGACTTTATCGGAAATATTACGACAATGCAAAAAACTGATGTTATTGACAATAATAATGCTGTTATTGAAACATATAATTACGCCTACGACCACGCTGGGCGATTGACAAAAACAGACTATTCTTTGAACGGTGGTACTCCGATTACGCTCGCAGAAAATACTTACGATGATTTAAGTCGTTTAATTAATAAAGACAGACACAATGCCGCTGATAATGAGCGGGTTGAGTACAATATCAAAAACTGGACAAAAAAAATAAAAAGCGGAGGTTTTGAGGAAATTTTGTCTTATAACACGGGCAGCAACCCAAACTTCAACGGCAATATCTCTGAAATGCAATGGACAAATACAGACGACAATTCATACACTTATTATTTTCAATATGACGAACTTAACCGATTAAAATTTGGAAATATTGGCAATAATCATTTTATGGAATATTTTGACTATGACAAACACGGAAATATTGAGTATTTAGACAGAACTTATAAAAATATACCTATTGACCTGCTTTATATGGAATATAATGGTAATCAACTGACAAATGCAACTGACTATGCAGGAGCGCAACATCAATACAATTTGAAAGAATATAATCCGCAACGAAATGCAATAGGAAGTTTTCAATATGACCATAATGGAAATTTAATTTACGATTCTGACAGAAAAATTGAAAATATTGAATATAATTTACTAAATTTGCCGTCTAAAATATTTTTCAAAGACGGAAGTATTATTATCAATATTTATGCCTCAAATGCGCAGAAATTAAGCAGTTATTATGTGTCGCAAGTAACTCGAATACTTGACCCGCGAGAAAATACTGTTGATTTTGTAAATAGTATTTCGGAGGCGACAGGTACGCATTATTTAGGAAATATTGAATATCTGTTTGAAATAGAAAGTGGAGGCGAAAATATTTACTCGCACATAATTTCAAATGCAGAGGGTTATGTACAAGATGAAAAATATTATTATTTCAGGCGCGACCATTTAGGAAATAACCGCGAAGTTTGGAATGCAACTTTAAATGAAACAGCACAAATAACGAACTACTATCCAAGCGGGCTGCCGTGGTATTATGCTCTTGGCAAAAACCCTGACCTGCAATCGAAAAAATATAACGGGAAAGAATTTATTGAAATGGGCAGTTCCGAAAGCAGTTTAGATACTTACGACTATGGAGCGCGTGGGTATTATGCGGCGATTGGGCGGTTTACGAGTATTGACCCTTTGGCTGAGATGTATTATAGTTACAGCCCATATCTGTATTGTTTGGGAAATGGAATGAAATTTATTGACCCAGACGGAACATCAACGCATACAGATTCACTTGGACATATTGTAGAGGTTTATAATGACGGTAATATGGGAGTATATAAACACAATATTGCTGCTACTAATTATGATGGTAATGGATTGAAATCTGCAAATGGTACATTAATGGGAGAAACTGAATATTGGGATGAATTTATTGACCCAGAAACAGGTAAGGTATTAACAAGTACAACCATTGAATTTGGAGAATCATTTGATCCTATAATTGAAGAAAAATCAAAAGAAGCACAAGGAATGGATTTAATGGATATAGCCAAAGAATCTAGTCCAAATGGTAAATTTGATATTAAAAAAGATTATGAAAATAAAGGACGTTTATTAAACGGAAAATATGCAACATCTCGTTCTGCAGGAAATTATTTGGCAGGTTTCAATGCTGCTAATGGCAAAATAATGGGAATAGGAATTTCTTTTGAAACATTTCAAAAATTAGCAGGCGCATTACACGTCAATAAAGAATTGACAACAAAGCAAAAAATTGATATTGTTGTCAGAGGTACAAGTTATGGACCACCTCCTGCGTATGGAGAAGAGATATATCAATTAAGAATGAGTAGAGTTGGTTGGCAAAATGCAAAGAAAAAATAATAATAATTAACATTTTAAATCTAAAAACAGATGAAAAAGATAATATTAATTTTAGTTGTAATCTTGCTTGTATTTGTATCATTCGTTACAGGTTATATTTACAATGGGCTAAAATCTGTTGATAAAGCGTGGCAGCCACAAAAACGATATTACACAATTTCTTTTATAGGAGAATTAGAAACTACTTTTTATATTAGAACTTGTGTGTGGGGGTTATTAGGACAACATCACAACATAATAATTTCTACTAAAGATATAACCTCAAAAAATTGGAAGTTTGACATTTTAGAAGATTATGAGTTTTTTAGTGATGAAATATTTTACAAATTTCAAGCACCTGACACTTTGATAATTTATACAAATCATATAATTGATAAACCTGCTAATTTTAACAGTAATATTAAAATTATTCAAAAAGAATTAAATCAAAAGTCAGAACGTGATAATAAAGAAAGTATTACTAAAATAACCGCTCGCGCCGATTTTTAGTGCTTGTGCGCAACTATTTTCACGCTGGCGCGAACTTGCAGTTCGTGCCTTGCAAATAGTCTGAACCACGATTTTAATAAGATTTTCTTGATTAACAGGATATAAGAAAAATCTTGAAAATCTTATTAATCTTGTAAAAATCGTGGTTCAAGACAAAAAAAAATGAAAAATACAACCCCCCGCGCTTCGCGCACCCCCCTTTTAAAAAAAGGGGGAATGTCGGAAGTCGCAATGCAACACTAACTTTGAACGTTACGAACTCTCCCCTTTTACAAAGGGGAGATGTCCGAAGGACAGAGGGGTTTATAGATATTTCTTAAATCCTTTCCCCAAAAATCTTACTCACGCTGGCGCAAATTTTCAGTCCGCGCCTTGCAAATAGTCTGAACCACGATTTTAATAAGATTTTCTTGATTAACAGGATATAAGAAAAATCTTGAGAATTTTATTAATCTTGTAAAAATCGTGGTTCAAGACAAAAAAAACTACGCCACTTCCAACTTTAATTGTACATTTTGCCGTATTTTTCCTTCATCTAAAATCTTTCTTGCAACAAAAACAATGTCTTCCTGTTGTGTTTTTATTTGTGCGGTTAATTCGTTGATTGTAAGCGGATTATTTTTTAATATTGAAATAATTTTTTCTTCAAGAATTTGAAATTTTTGAGCGGAAAGTTCTTTTGCTTTTTTTTTTCGGCAAACGGAACAAACGCCGCAAGTTTTTGGATTTTTTTCGCCAAAATAATGCAAAAGTTTTTGTACAAGGCAAATATCGGTATTTTCTGCATAGTCAATTACTGCCTCTATCTGCTTGATATACCGCTCTTTACGCTCATCATAAACGTTTTTTGGGATAACGATTTTTTCGGTGTCAATGCGCGGCAGGGTGTAAATGAGCAGCGGCGTTTTTTTGAACGGAATGTAATCGACAATGCCCAAACTGTCAAGCGTTCTCAGGTCGTCATAAATTTTGTTGCGCGTGGTGTTGAGCCGCTCGGCAAGCAAATCTTCGTTGATATGCGTTTTCTGCGAGAAAAGCCCTGTGTATGAGCGCAATAGCGTTTCAACAAGTATCTCCAAATCGGGGCGTTGCGTGCGGAACAAGTAGAGTTTTTCACGTTCGACAGAAAACATCAGCACCGAAGGGTTGTCCAACTCTTCGGTAAGTTCGATTAATCCTGACATTTCGAGTATTTTTAACGCGCTGTAAGTCTGATTTATCGGCAGTTTCCAAGTCAGGCAAAACTCCTGCAAGTTGAACGCATAAACCGCCTCAAAGCCTGCACCAACCGCCAAAACAAAATGTTCGGCAAGATTTTGATAGACTTTTTTTATAAAATCAAGTTTTGGAAATTTGTCAGACACGCGCCGTTTGAGTTTTGCGCCGTCTGCTTTGTTGTACAAAAGCACTGCGTAAGCCGTCTGTTCATCGCGCCCTGCACGCCCTGCCTCTTGAAAATACGCCTCCAAACTGTCGGGCATTTCGGTGTGAATAACGGTGCGCACATCGGGCTTGTCGATGCCCATTCCAAAAGCGTTTGTGGCGACAATCACGCGGCAATCACCTTTTTTCCAAGCGTCCTGTTTGCGGTTTTTATCAATATTAGCCAAACCTGCGTGAAAAAAATCAGCTTTTATTCCATTTTTATTCAAAAAATCGGAAATTTCCTTTGTCTGCAAACGGCTGCGGACATAGACAATAGAACTTCCTTTAACATTATTTAATATTCGCAGCAGTTGCTCAAATTTATTTTCGGTGTGGCGGACAACATAATTCAGATTTTCGCGCTCAAAACTTTTGCGGAAAACTTTTTTCTCTTTAAACCGCAATTTTTCCTGAATATCATCAACCACAATCGGCGTGGCAGTCGCGGTAAGAGCCAAAACGGGAATATTTGACGGCAAAATATCAAGAACATCGGCAATTTTGAGATATTGCGGACGAAAATCGTAACCCCATTGAGAAATACAGTGCGCCTCATCAACGGCTACCATACTGATATTTAGATGCTTAACGCGATTTTGGAATAATTCCGTGCTGAGCCTTTCGGGCGAAACGTAGAGAAACTTAAAATCGCCGTAATTGCAGTCGTCAAACACGTCAATAATTTGCTCGCGGCTCATTCCCGAATAGATTGCGGCGGCTTTTATTCCGCGCGCTTTGAGGTTTTCCACTTGGTCTTTCATCAGCGCAATCAACGGCGAAATCACCAAACAAATTCCCTCTTTTGCCAACGCCGGCACCTGAAAAGTGATAGATTTTCCGCCGCCTGTGGGCATCAGCGCAAGCGCACTCTGCCCATTGCCAACTGCCGAAATTATGTCCAACTGCAAATCTCGAAAATTGTCAAAACCCCAATAATCTTTTAGTATTTTTTGATAGTCGTCAGTCATAATGTAAAATGTATAATGTAAAGTGTAAAATGAAAACCTCATTTTACACCTAATTTTCTAACAAAACAACCTCAAATTTTATTAAATTTTTTCTTTAAACCATTTTTTCACCAATTCAATTTGCTCTTCTTTGGTGAGGTTGGAGTTGTCCAAAAGAATTGCGTCTGTTGCTTGGCGCAGCGGACTTTCGGCGCGGGAAGAGTCGCGCTTGTCGCGCTCGGTGATGTTTTTGAGGACTTCTGCAAAATCTGAATGTTCGCCCTTTTGCAGCAGTTCGTCATAGCGGCGTTGCGCGCGGACTTGCGCTGAGGCGGTAACGAAAATTTTGAGTTCGGCAGCGGGAAACACCACCGTGCCAATGTCGCGTCCGTCCATAACAATGCCTTTTTCCGCGCCCATTGCCTGCTGCTGAGCCACAAGCGCGCGGCGCACAAAACCGATTGTGCTGACACGGCTCGCGGCATCGCCGACTTCGAGCGTGCGAATTTGGCTCTCAATATCAACATCATTCAAAAATGTATGCTGAATGCCGTCAATATTTTTAAAATAAATTTTTATAGCGGAAATTTTTTGCGAAAGCAGATTTTCGTCAATCGAGTTTTTGGAGATAATGCCGTTTTGCAAGCCGAAAAGCCCGACAGCGCGGTACATTGCGCCTGTATCAACATAAATGTAGCCGACCTGCTTTGCAAGTTGCTTTGCCATCGTGCTTTTTCCGCACGACGAAAGTCCGTCAATGGCTACAATTATTTTTTTCATCTGTTTATATTTTTTACAGGATTAACAAGATTTACAGAATTAACATATTTTTTGTGAATAATTATTTTAAAAATTAAAAAACAAGGTATTAGTAATTAAATATAGACATTATATTATTTAAGCATTTTTTTATGGATTGCTTCGGAAATACCTCGCAATGACGGAAGTTATTTCAGCAAAGGGATACGTCATTGCGAGGTATTTCCGAAGCAATCCAAATTTATTT
>JAISKN010000296.1 GCA_031260925.1 Prevotellaceae bacterium
GGGTAATATTTTTCAAATTTTTATTCATTTTTAACACAAAAATTATTCGGTTGCAAAACTATACATTATAAAAACACAAAACAACCCCACTTTAGCAGGGTTGTTTTTGTCTTAAAAAAACAGGTGTCATTCCCGCGCAGGCGGGAATCTCCTTATTTCATTGCAGCAAGGGGGATTCCCGCCTACGCGGGAATGACAGGTTTCTTTAATTATTTTTCTATTATCTTGATAATTTTAAAAATTCATAGCACACCAAAAAAATTATTAACAAAAATAAGTTAGGAATTACAGGTTAGCAAAGCCCCCGACTTTTGTTGTCGGTATTTTAAAACAGCACTGTTGCGCCGACTAACAAATTTGCGCCGAAAGAATTGTAGCCGTACCAGCGTTGATAATTGAGTTTTGGCGAGAGTGCGAGAATGTTATTTGCCTGCGCAAAAAGCGAAATGTTTTTCTTAATATTGTAGCCTGCGCCAAGATTTAAGTCAAAAACGGCAGGCAAATCAATTATATCAATTATATCACTACGCAATGCTTGCATTTTTGAGGCTGCATAAAAATTTACGCTGCCGAAAAAGCCTTTGCCAATTTTAAAATTTGTTCCTGCATTAACTTCTAAAGCAGGTGTATGCAAAGCCAGAACATTCCACTTGTTATATTTCATTTGCGCAAAAATATTCAAATTTTCTTTATAATCATAATTAATCCTAACTCCTGCATTAAACAGCATTCCATTTAGTTCAAAAGGGTTAAAAAATCTATTAAAAACAAGTTGTCCCGTTCCGTATAGATTTGTTATAGCCCAATTATTATCAAAAAACACTTCTTTATTCACATATTTGTAACTTAAAAATGCGTCAAGCAGCAACCCTTTTGTAATTTTCACTTTGAACCCGCCGAAAATATCGAAAGGCGTGTAAGTATTGTTATATGTTGCAGTGGGCAGTGCGTAATAACGATTTTCTGATGTGATATTCGCCAAAGAATTTATTTGATAATCGCCTGTAATTCCGACATATAGATTTAAAAAAGTTGTGTAAAAATAATCAAGTTTTACATCAGGCGTAATTGCAACCCAATCTAAAACATCATTCCCTTTTCCAAAATCAAAGAAAGTTTTTACTCCTAAACGCAAATTTATTTTTTCCGTACTTAATAAATACGCGGGCAAAAGACGGACAATCACATTTTTTCTCCACCTCGAAGAGTTAGTGTTTTGATAAAAGAAAGATTGCAAGCCAAATTCTACGTCTAAATGATGTTTATCCCATTCAATATCGGCACGAACAGCCGCATTTATATTGTGTTCGGCAATCTTTGTATTTCTACTTGCTGCAAACAGATGATAATTGAGGTAAGCGTCATAAAGCCAGCCGCTGTCTGTGCGCTTGTTTGAACGCATACCGAGCGTGAAATCGGCTTTATTGAAAGACTGATTTGGCACAGTATCAAGATTGGTTATTGCGGTGTCGCGACCGTAATAATTAAAAAATTCGTTGTCGTATTTTGCTCCGAGATAAAACTGGTTATCACCAAAATTTTTGTTGAAATTTATGCCTAAACCTGTGTTAATCAGTTTTTTAGTCGGTTTCACAACGCCGAGAATTGCATCGTGGTGAAAGTCGATGTCAAAATAGCCGTCTTTTGTGTTCCAAACAGGATACCAAAGGTCTGCTTTCCAAGTGAATAGAGGACCAAAACCAAGCCGCAAAAAGCCCGCTTTTGCCTTTTCGCGCTCAATGGCAGTCATTTTTTCGGGCGAAATCGGTATAAACTCGCCTTTCTCCACATCAAACGGCTTTGAAAACTGGCTGAATGTAGTGTTTGACTTTTCGATTGTCGGCTCAGTAATTCCGAGCGGAACATCGGGGCGGGCTACAGGCGCAATTTCGGGCGTATAGTCGCGCTCAATCTGAATATTGCGCACCAAAGTATCGGTTTTTTGCGCAACAACCGAAATGGTCGAAACAAAAATGATTATTATTATAAAAAGTTTTTTCATAAAAAATGATTTAAAAATTTAAAATTTTGGGGTTGCGTCTATTATCAAATAATGTCAGCAATGTTACTGTGTTTTTATCATAATCAACAACATAATATATTGATGTTTGCGGAGCAATTACACATTTATGAATATTTTTATCAATATCATACAAAACAAACATATTTGGGTTGCTTGATATTAAGTCTAAATTTTTGTCCAATAATTGAGCAAAATTATTAATTTCTTTTTCAGTCCAATTATTTTCGAGATAACCTAAAATATTATCAAGGTCATTTTCAGCACGCATTGTCCAAAGAATTTCATAAGTATTTCTCATAACGTTTTCTTACTTGTGAATGAAGTTTAACATTGCCGCTTAAATAATCGCTGTAACCTTGTTCTATTGCCTCTTTTTCGGCAGGAGAACTAATAAAAGCATTATTTTTTAATTCCATAATGGAATTTAATATTGAAATGTCATTAATTTCTGAAATCCAATGTATTAAGTCCAATTTTTGTATTATTAAATAGGTTTCCATATTAATTAATTTTTAATTTTTTAGTTTTTAGTTCTTAGTTCTTAGTTCTTAGTTCTTAACTCTTAGTTTTTAGTTCTTAATTTTCCCCAGTCTTTCATTAATCATTGTTTGAATGTCGTCTTGCGTTGTGTAATTTTCCTGTAAAGACAAAAGATACTGTTTTGCCTGAAAATCATCTCCTTCGATAACGTAAATATCGGAAAGCAGCACAAATGCACGCGCCACCCAATACTGATACGGCGATTTTTTATTCAAAAACGCTGTTATCTGCGCCTCTGACTTCTGATTTTTCTTTTGATTAAAATAAATTTGCGCCAAAAGATATTCCGCCTCCGCGCCCATTTCGTTATTGACATTGCTGCCGAGAACTGCCAAATCGTCTTCCGCCTGCGCCTCGTCTTTGAGCGCAATCAACGCTTTGGCGCGGCAGTAACGAGCCTCGCGTTCGCGCTCTGCATCGGAGTTGTTGCGCAAAATTAGTGTTGCTGCATCAACAACCTGCTCGTAACTTTTCGTTGCGTAATAGCAACGTAAAATACCCAACTGCGCAGCCGATTTTGTGTCGGAACTGCCTGTAACAGAACGCAGTTGCTCAAAATATTCCGCCGCTTTGCTGTAATTTGTTTTGGTAAAAGCCAAATCAGCAGCGCGAATTAGAGCCTGCTCCATATATTGATTGCCCTCAATTTTTGTGAGATAATCATATTTTTGCAGAGCAAGTTCCTCACTGCCAGTGTTATAATAACTTTCTGCAAGATAATAATTTGCTGTAATGCAGTTCAAAGTCTGTCTCGAGCAATATTTTTCAACATAATTTTTCAGCGAAGGAACGGCGCGGGCAAAATCGCCTTTCGCATAGATTTTTTCGGCAGCAATAAACGACAAACTGTCTTCCTGCGAAACCGAAACGGTAGCCGCCACTTTTCCGCCGAGCGAATTGCGGTAGGTAAAATATTCATCAACATTATTATTTTCCACATAAAGCGTTTGCAGTCCTTCGAGTGCAACGTTGGTCTGCTCGCTGCCCGGATACATTTGCACCACTTTTTTGTACGCCTCAATCGCTTTTTGCGTTTCGCCCATATTTGCATACAACATTCCGATTTCCACAGCAGCCTTTTGTGCAACGGCATTTCGCGGGTATTTGTTCAGTACAATTTTGTACGCTTCAATCGCATTTTGATAATGATTTTGCAGCACATAAGCGCGCCCGATTTCATACTGCGCATTCGGCGCGTAAGTTGAGCCTGCATAAGTTTTCAACAATTTTTCCATATCGGAAATTTTTGCTGAATAATTTTTTTGCAATCCCTTTATAAAACCGCTTTGGAACGTTGCATAGTCGGCACTTCGGGCGTTTGTGGCAATAACTTTTGAATATTGTTGCAGAGCAGCACTAAAATTGCGCTGATAATAATAGCAGTCGCCGTTGCGGTTTAATGCGTCAGCGTAAAGCGTTGATTTTGTGTCTGTTGTATTGTTGATATATTTATCAAACCAAATAATAGACTGTTTAAAATTATTTTCTGAAAAATAGGAATATGCAGTTATATAATTCGCTTTGTCAATATCTGCCGAAGTTTTTTGCTGTTTTTGACTTAAAAATGTTGCCAAATCAGCGCGGCATTTTGCATATTTCTCGGTTTTATAATACATTTCGCCTCGCCAAAGATATGCCTGCGCCGAAAACGATTGCGCATTAAAAAGTTTTATAGACTGCGTAAAATAATTTTCCGCCTGTTGATAATTTTTTGCCTGAAATTCGGTTACGCCCATTTGAAACAGCAAATATTCTTTTGCCTGAATAAGTTTTTTATTGGGGTTTTTCAACGAACTTATAGCCTCCAACGCCTCAGCATAATTTCCGTCTGAAATATAGGCAGAGGCAAGCAAATTGTAGATTTCGTCTTTGTGCGCCGACTTTGGAAATTCCGCTAAAAATTTGTTGAACGCCGTAACGCTTTCGCCAAAAACCGAGCCGCTTTCATAAGTCGCAATCGCATAATTGTACAGAGCCTCTTCTCTTATTTTTTTGTCAAAATTCATTGATGCCGCCGATTGAAACGACATTTTCGCCTTATTGATGTCTTTCAGTTTCAAATAATTCAAGCCGATATGCAGATATGAATTTTGCGTCATTTCGTCTTTTATGCTCGTAGTTTTTGCCAAAAAAGTGTTTGATTGCGCATAATCTTTGGTGTAATAATATGCCATTCCGAGCATATACATATCGCCTCGCTGCCCTTTTTTCTGTGCCTGCTCATATTTTGTCAAAAATTCGATTGCGTCTGAATAATTTTGCTCTTTAAATGATGCCTCGCCCAAAATTCTGTACGCTTCCGAGTTGCTTTCGCTGCGCGGAAAGTTTTTTATCAACTCTTTGCCTGTTTCAACGGCTTTTGCAAAATTGCCTGTCTGCTCATAAATCTGCAAAAGGTGATACTGCGCTTTTTCGGCGTATTTCGTGTTTTTGCAAGCCTCAAAGCCCGATAATGCCGCGTTAAAATTATTCAGGCAATAGTCGCAATATGCCGAATAATACTGCGCATCTGTGTAATATTCATCAGAATTTTTCACATTCAAAAAACAGTTTTTCGCCCCTTTGTAATCTTTATTTTGCTCAATAAGGCAAAAACCTTTGGTAAAATAAAAAATTTCCTGCTCTTTTTCGCTTAAATCGCTTGCCTCCAATTTATTATAATACGAAAGCGCGGTTTTGGAATTGCCGTATTCAAAATAAATTCTGCCGAGCATAAAATTTACGCGGTAATTCATTGGAAAATATGGGTAGTTTCCCAAAAATTCTTTTAAAATATCGTCTGCATCAGGCTCTTTGAGTTCGTAAGCGCACGAGGCAACGTAGTATTTTGCCTCTGCATAGATTCCAAGATTTTGATTTGCCGACAACAAAAATTGCTCAAAAGCGATTTTTGCCGCGCCATATTTTTGTTGAAAGAAAAGAGTTTTTCCATCAACAAAATCGTGATTTTCGTTGCTGCGAATTTGCGTTTCCTGTGCAAAAACGGAACAAAGAACAAAGAATAAAGAACAAAGACAAATGTATTTTTTCATATTTTTTTATTTCTTAAACGTAATAAATACTAAAAATATTGCTAATAAAATCAGAGTGCAAAGTTACAAAAAAGTTTTTTAACTGTATTAACAAAAAAAATACTGACTTTATGCAACATTTTTTATTTTTTTTCGTCTTAATATATGATAGAAAAAATTATTAACTTTGCAAAGATTTTAAATCAAATTATTATGAAAACAAAATTTGTTAAAATTCTGTACAAAATCTTTTCGTTTTTGACAGACAAAACCAACGGCGCGAAATTTTTTGCCAAACCAAAATTATTTTTCGGCGCAATGCTAATCGGAATGGGCGTAAGTTCCTGCGGAGGATTAGTTACTTGTTACGCACCACCTGACCCTACTTGTTACGACCCAATTCCTAACGACACAACGCAGGTTGATACAACACAAAATCAGGAAGACGACATTTTGTGTTATTATGCTGGAGAGCCAACAGAAAATACCGAAACACAGCCCTCGTAAAAAAAACGTGTCATTGCGGGCTTGACCCGCAATCGATTGACCTCAACTTAAAAACGATTGCGGGTCAAGCCCGCAATGACAAAAAACTTAATTCATAATTCATAATTATGTTACATCTTTCTCATATCGCTTTTGAAATTACTGACCGCTGCAATCTGAATTGCGTATATTGCTACAACATTTGGAAAATGGAGGGCGCAAAGCGCGTGCCGTTCAATTCGTACCGCAAAGCGACCGAAACGCTGACAAAAATTTTCCAACAGGCAGATATTAAAAACGTTGCGCTGACGGGCGGCGAGCCGTTTCTTTCCGAAAGATTTTTGGAAACGGTGCTGCATTGCCGTTTGAACGGAAAAACCATTACCATTATCAGCAACGGCACGCAGGGCAAAAAATCGGACTATCAGCAACTTATAAAACTCGGCGTGGGGCTTTTTGAGTTTCCTGTTCATTCGGCGCAGGAGAATATACACGACAAAATGGCAGCCGTAAAAGGCAGTTGGCAAAAGTCGGTAAATTCCGTCAAAACGGTGCTTGCGCTCGGCGGGCAGGTTGTGCCTGTGATGGTTATCACGCGGCACAATGTCGATGTGCTGGGCGAAACGCTCGATTTTATCAACTCGCTCGGCTGCAAACGCATAATGCTCAACCGCTACAATATTGGCGGAAGTGCCTGCCAAACGCCGCTTGAAGTATCGGCAACGGCTGAGCAACTCCGCAGCGCGTTTGCCGTTGCCAACCAAAAATCCGCCGAACTCGGTTTGCGCCTCACCTCGAACGTCTGCTCGCCGATTTGCCTGCTCAACCCGCAGGACTACCCGCTTATCGGTTTCGGACACTGCTCGTTTGACGCGCTGCAACGCCCCGTAACGCTCGACATCAACGGCAATATTCGCCTCTGCAACCATTCGCCGATTGTGGCGGGCAATATTTACGAAAAAGATATTTCGGACATTCTTTATTCCGACTACTCAAATTCGTGGGCAACAGCAGTTCCCGCTTTTTGCGCCGACTGCCAGCATTGGACAAAATGCAAAGGCGGTTGCCGCGCCGCCTCCGAGCAGGTTTTCGGTAAATTGGACAAAGAAGACCCGATAATTAAGTGGTTAGTGGTCAATGGTTAGTGGTCAATGGTTAGTGGTCAGTGGTTAGTGCTTAGGCGGAGTGTCATTGCGGGCTTGACCCGCAATCGCATTAAATCGTAAATCAAAAATCGTAAATCGTAAATCAAATTATGGTTACAACAATTTGAAATTTTGAAATCTGAAATTAAATAAATCGTAAATCAAAAATTATATTCTTATGGCAAAAAAAATCAAATTCTCATTTCTAAAAATGCTGTTTCGCCTGTTTTCGTTTTTGGCGGACAAAACAAACGGCTGGAAAGTTTTTGTAAAACCGAAAATTTTACTTGGTACGTTGCTTTTGGGAAGTGTTGTGGTTTCCTGCAACCAAAAAGGAGAGGGAGAAACAACCTGTTATGTTCCGTCTGGTATTGATACTATTTCTGAATGTTATAAACCAGTTTTAGATGATACAATAACGCCACCAGCAGAAAATACTTTGACCCCAAACATAGACTGTTATATGATAGTATCATCACCTATAATAGAAGATACAGAAGATACCAGCCAAATTTACTACTTTGTTGAACAAATGCCTTATTTTATTGGCGGCGAAACAGCATTATTTAATTTTCTTACTAATAACCTGCGTTATCCGCTGGCAGCACAGGAGGCAGGCGTTCAAGGCAGAGTAACCGTTCGTTTTGTTGTAACAAAAACAGGCGAGATTGATAAAAACAGAATAGAAATTGTAAAAGGGCTGCACCCAGCCTGCGACCGCGAGGTAATTCGTTTGATACATTCAATGCCTAAATGGCAGGCAGGCAAACAAAACGGAGTATCTGCTGCTGTTTGGTACACTCTGCCGATAACGTTTAGATTGGTTGATGTTGAATAAAAAAACAGCAGCGGCAAACATCTATCGTATGGGCGTTGCGCGCAACGCCCATACAAAATGGCGCACGAAAAATAAAAAACAGGTGTCATTCCCGTCCCCGCGCAGGCGGGGAACTCGGTAATCTCCTTGTTCCATTGCAGTAATGGGATTCCCGCCTGCGCGGGAATGACAGGTATTTTTATTTTTTAACCCCCACTTTCTACTTTCTACTTTTTACTTTCTACCGTCTTTTATCCCTGTATCGCTGCAATTCCGGGCAACACCTTTCCTTCGATTGCCTCAAGCAGCGCGCCGCCGCCTGTGGAAACGTAACTGACAGCATCGGCAAAACCGAATTTGTTGATGCAGGCAACAGAGTCGCCGCCGCCGATAAGCGAGTACGCGCCGTTTTTGGTCGCCTCAACAATCGCCTCGGCAACAGTGCGCGAGCCGTGAGTGAAGTTTTCAAACTCAAAAACGCCTGTGGGACCATTCCAAAGAATAGTTTTGGAGTTGCGGATAACTTCGGCAAATTTTGCCTCTGTCTTTGCGCCGATGTCCAAGCCTTCCCAGCCGTCAGGTATCTCGCCGACAGCCACAAATTGCGTGTTGGCATCGTTTGAAAAACTGTCTGCAATTTTTGCATCGTCAGCCAACACAAGATTTACGTTGTTCTCTTTTGCTTTTTCGATAATGTCCAAAGCAAGTTCGAGTTTGTCGTCTTCGCAAATAGAGTTACCAATTTTTCCGCCCAACGCTTTGGTGAAAGTGTAGGTCATTCCGCCTGCAATTATCAGATTATCAACTTTTTGCAGCAGATTTTCGATAATATCAATTTTAGACGAAACTTTTGAGCCGCCCATAATCGCGGTGAAAGGGCGTTTCGGGTCAGCCATAACGGCTTTTACCGCGCTAACTTCTTTGCCCATCAGGTATCCGAACATTTTGTCATTCGGAAAATAGTCTGCTATCAACGCTGTTGAGGCGTGTGCGCGGTGCGCCGTTCCGAAAGCGTCATTAACGTAGCAGTCGGCATACGAGGCAAGAGTTTTGGTAAATTCTTTCTGTGCAGCCTTCATCTCTTTTTTTGCTGCCGCTTTTTCTTCGTCAGAAACGTCTTCTGCCAAGCCGCGCGGTTTGCCCTCTTCCTCTGCATAAAAGCGCAGATTTTCAAGCAAAATAGCCTCGCCGTCTTTGAGAGCAGCGATTTCGTTTTGTGCATTGGCGCAGTCGGCAGCAAATTTCACTTCAACGCCCAGCAGTTGTGAAACGTGCGCCAAAATCGGCTTCAACGAAAATTTTGGGTCTGGGTTTTTCTTTGGTCTGCCCAAGTGCGAGGCGATAATCAAGCGTCCGCCGTCAGCCAAAATCTTTTTTAGTGTGGGTAGAGCAGCACGAATGCGAGTGTCGTCTGTGATGTTGAAATTGTCATCAAGCGGCACATTAAAATCAACGCGCACAAAAGCGCGCTTGCCTTTAAAATCGTAATTGTCAATGTTTTGCATTTTCTTAAATTTTTATAAATTTGTTTGATTATTATTTTTTATTTTTTTACTTTTAACTCTGTTTCAGCATTTGGGCGCATTCTTTGCATATTTGGGTGCAAAACGTTGCGCCTGTCAAAATCGCGGCTGTTGTTCAATGCGTTTTCAATATCAACTTTTTTTATTGTGTCTTCGGGTGTAATTTTGCCGAATTTTATTTTTAAACTGTCAATTAAAGGGTATTTTTCTTCGTTGTAAATTCTGATTAACTGCGCAGAGTCAATCGAAACTGAGCGCACCATATCTTTGCCGTCAAAGAAACTTCCGCGCACGGCAACAGGCACAAGCGAGTCATTTACAGGCATTTGGAAAGTGTAGCGGTACGTTTTTGTGTCGCAGATAAGTTTGCCTCGCATTGTTTTTTCTGCTCCGTTTGTGTATGTTATCGTCAAATAAGTTTTTGTTTCGGCAAGCGACTTTATATTTGTGTCCAAAGGCTCTATTTTCATTAAAAAACTCCAAATAAATCTGTCTTTCAGCGCGAAATAATCGCGGTTTTTCAATTCAAAAAACAGACTGTCTTTTGGCGGTTGATTTTTAAAAGAGTAATGATTTTCAAATTTTACCAAATTGATTGTATCAAGCATTTTATTTTCGTCAAGTTCCTTGTTTTCAGGGTGATAAACATAATTTTCGACATCAACCTGCAATTTATTTACGCGCTCTTTTACTTTGTCGTAAATCTGCTCAAGTTTTTTCGGATTGTGCGCATACCACGCCATTGATTTTTCAAAAGTTGCGCGCGTAACGTGGTGTTTTTCAAAGATATAATCGTAGTATTCGCGCCGCGTTTTCTGGTCGGTGGAAATATGCCGCGTACTCATTGTGGCATCGGCAATATAAATATCGTACAGCACATTTTCCATTTTTTCTGCATTAAGCACACCAAAAGGGCGCATATTGCAAGATGAAAAAGATGCAAGGCACAAGACACAAGACACAAGACAAAGAATACAATTATTTTGAGTTTTCATTGTTGATTTTCAGTATATTATAATAGTACGTTGTAAATTGACGATAAAAATACAATTCTCGTGTCATTGCGGGCTTGACCCGCAATCGCTAATATGCTATATTTCAATCGATTGCGGGTCAAGCCCGCAATGACACCTAATGTTTTAGGCTTATT
>JAISKN010000145.1 GCA_031260925.1 Prevotellaceae bacterium
CCTATATTTTGGGAATTGTTGCAACAAGAAGTAATAAAATGTGGGTAGAAAAAACAGCAGCAAGTTTAAAAAAAAACGTGCTGCGGTTAATTAGAGGTTAAAAAGCCGCCACTTTTGAAGAAACCTGTCATTCCCGCCTGCGAGGGAATCTCCTTATTGCAATCTACAAATGGGATTCCCGCCTGCGCGGGAATGACACCTGTTTTTTTACGCAGTTCCGTTATTAAAACCCAACGCGCCGCTGCGCTTTGCGATTGGGCTGAATTATAATTGGCTTTCAGCCAAAAGTGCGGACTTGCAATGATAAATTTTGATAACTTGCGAAAGTTGAAATTAATTATTCCGATTTTGTACCATCGCCCATAATGTGCTTGCCGAATGGAGTAATAGAAAATATATATACGCCAATAGCAAACAAACTAAATACTGAACAAACGATAATTGCTTCCATAATAATTTATTTTTTAGATTTATTTTTAGGTTTTTCTTTTTCATAAATAAATACCAATCCAATAGTCATACAAATAACTATTGCAATAGTGCCTGCAACATACACCACCCATTTATCTTCAAAACTGCCAAGAAATGAAGATATTAGCACTGCTGTAGCAACATATTTTGCTATGTCTAAAAACCATTTTCCTAACTCTTTTCTCATAGAAATTTATGATTAGAAATTCTCTGCAAAGATAGTAATAAATTTTGAAATAAAAAAACTGTCAAGTTTTTAAAAACTTAACAGGTTTTTTAC
Source organism: Prevotellaceae bacterium (assembly GCA_031260925.1). Classification (GTDB taxonomy): domain Bacteria; phylum Bacteroidota; class Bacteroidia; order Bacteroidales; family Paludibacteraceae; genus F0058. Next base: position 752 of record JAISKN010000145.1, read on the forward strand.
TTTTTTCTGTCTGAATCAGGATTTACAGGATTTTAGGATTTTCTTGATTAAAAAATTCTGTTAATCTTTTAATTCTGTAAATCCTGATTCAGACAATATTTTTATCTCAGCACAACCTTAGCCACATTCTCGCCGATGCGGACAAGAGCAACGCCTGTGTATGGCAGCGTGATGCGGTTTTCGCCCTCTTTTGCTACTACTGACACAAGGCTCTGACAGACAGCGTTATAGATATTGACTGTTTCGCCTGCTGCGGCGGTGAAGATTATTTCTTGATTTACGGCGTAGATTGCGCGTATGATTTGCGGTGTGATTATGCCTGTAGTTTCGTCTGCTTCCCACTCAAATAGCATTTGTAAGCCGCTGACACCGCCGCCAGCGCAGTTGCAACTGTTGTCGTAGGAAAATGTAATAGTTGCTGAGCCTGTACCTTTATCGGCAGGTATTAGCGAAATTGTCAAATTGTAACCGTCTTCATTTTCCGCATGTTCTTGGGTAATGGTAGTTGCACCTGTTATTGAAATTTCTTCATCATAACCGCCAACAGTTACATCTCCTTCAAGATTTGCACCTTTTACATTTATTACTGCTGTTGAAAGTTTATCTTGCACTACATTTGTAAAATCAGATACTTTTGTGATTGCTAATGACGGGCAAGTTGGAACTTCGCGATATAAGTAGCCATTATAAATATCAGCAGCAATGCTTGATGTTTGATAACATGCAAATAAGGCGTTACTCGGACTATTGCTTCCTCTGTTAAAGAAAATATTATTACGTCCAGTTCCTGCTGTATTAGATTCTGTTCCAACACAAGTTATTGACGCCTTATAAGTATCTTCATTTACTTCAATTGTAAAAGTAGGTTCCGTTCTTGGAATAAGGTAATTACTTGCTGTTGCATTAGGAGCGGGTCCTAAATTTGCGCTATTAACAGCATCATATAAAACCCAATTATCAGTAGTTCCATTCAAAGTAATTTCAAATGGTAATAAATCAGTTGCAGCAGATGCAGGTGCAACATCAATTGTTGCAGGTGGTTCAGTTGGTGCAGTTCCTGTGTTTTGGATACATATTGCCACACGGTTTGTTGGTGGATTACCTGTACCTGCACTATATATTTGCCGTCCTAACGCATAAATACCTATTGGGTTTGTGCCTGATAATGGACTTGCAGCAGTTGTTGAAGTTCCTTTCAAAGCAACTATCAGATATTTTTTACCTGCAACTAACATACATTCGTCAGTAACTAATTCATAAGTTTTTGCACCTGCTGGAATTGGCGTTACAGTACCCGAACAGGCAACATTTTTATCTACAAAATCTGATGAAAGGGACGACACAATAATATTTTGGCTGTTGTAATTGCCTGCTGTTAAATTTGCTTTCAGGCGTACATAAATTGTTGTTGCGGCGATTGTGCCTGATGTTGCAGTAAGTTCGATTACATCTTCATAATCGCTGCCTGATGATAATGATATTTCGTAGTTTTCAGGTGCAGAAATTGTTACATTGCCTGTAAGATATTGTCCGCTTACGGTAAATGTCTGCGCCCCAGTAGGACCATCTTCCTCTTGATATGTAAAGCCAGATAAAGATGTTTCGCTAACAGTAATTGCAGGTGCAATCGCAGGAATAGCGAACGGAGCGGAATTTACAAAAATTGCGCTGTTGTCTGCTACTTCAAAATGAATATAAGCATCTGGTACGGCTACTCCGCTTGTGCCTGCTGTAAGGTTAGTCCACCAAGCCTCGCCTGCATTTGGACTTACAGATGGTTGTGTTGTTTTCTCAACACTTCCGCCCAAAGTCCAAGTTGCAGCATTTGCTGTGGCTGTAATGTCAATTCCTGAAATATAATTTTCGTATTGGTCGCAAGCGGCAACGTATGGCTGCGTAGCCAAAACATTGCCATTAATGGCTGGTGCTGCTGGTTGCCGTACCATAGATAAATGATGTAATGCGCCTGCGGTAATCGTTTGAGTGAGAGTTGCAGTAGGACAATAACCTGTTGCATAAACTATAATTTGGTGGTTGCCTGCCACTGTTAAATAACTTCCGTCAATAATAAACGAGCCGTCTTCTATTAAATATACGTCATCTGCGTCGACATATTTTGTGCCGTCAATTTTTATTGAATCTATGGCATCTTCCCAATCAGTATCTGCATCGTAAGTGATTTCAACTTCGTTTCCTGCTATTGCAGAAGGGTCAGATGTGAGAGTGGGTGGTGGGGTACAAGATACTTGTTCAACATATAGATAAATAGAATTTTGTGTAGTCCCATCATAAAATCTAAATGATGGAGAACCTGGATTAAACCGCAATGTAGTTCGATTAGAACTGCCTGTAGTGTTTGTATTACTTCTTACTACGGCTGCATTCCCATTAAATGAAATATAAAAACCACTCGCACCGTCACTTGTACTAACAATAATAGATGTAGCCATTCCTGCTCCATTTCCTGCTAATGTACCACAAGTTAAAAATTTTTCTTCGTGAGTTAAATAGATACCCCAAGTCCCACTTGCACCTGAACGTAATTCAACCTCCTGTATAGTCGCAGGGTCTAATGTCCAACTTGCAGGCGGTACTGTTGCGTTAATTCCAAGAGATACTGAATATAGTGCATTACTAAAATCAGCATTTGAACAAGTATGCCAAGTATGGGTGCCTACTACTTCGCCTGTAATCAAATATTTTTTTCCATGAACAAGTTGGTTTGCATCTGTAACTAATTCGTAGGTTTTTTGACCCCACACATTTGCGCTACCGACCAGCATTACAGCGGTCAGCAAAAGCATTTTAAGATATTTCGGGGTTTTGGTTAAAGATTTAAAGCGTTTTGCCCCCCCCCGTGTCAAATCAGAAGCAAAAGCGGTAAAAAAGTTGAAAGTTTTCATAATAAAAAAAATGTATTAAATTAATTGTGAATTGTGAATTGTAAATTATAAATTTTAAATTTTAATCCGAGTTTTTTATGTTAAAAAATTAAATTATCAGGATTTCTGTGATTGTCCCAAATTTTCACAATATATATTGTTTTATCAACCACTTTGTAGAATATTGAAAAATTGGAAAAAACAACAATTTTTCTAATATTGGAAAAATCAGTCAGAGTTCCAATACTCGGATTTTTTGACAACAATCCTTCTAACCGCTTTATCTCTTTGAATAATTTGCGTGAATACTCCTTGCTTTTGTTGAGATTATTCCAAAATTCAAATATTGAAATTTGCTCTTCTATTGCTGCTGTTTCCCATTTTATGCTAAACATTGCTCAAATATTTTATGCGCTTCTTCGTCAGTTACAGTATTTCCCTGTTCAACGCTTTCGAGCCGTTGTTGCAAAATCTGCTTTTGCCATTCAGGCAACACAAGCATTTCTTCCGATATAACTCCTGTAATATCATCTTCTTTTGGAAAATAATTATCAATATTCTCCGCCTGTATTGAGTGCATAATTTGCTCAGCAATAAACACTTTATCCTTAAACGAAAGCATAAGAATGTGATGTAATAAAGTTGTTGTACTCATATCTTAATTTTTTTGCAAAGTTAATTAATTTGTCTGAACTTTGATTTTCATAAGATTATTATGATTATCAAGATTTATTATTCATTATTAATTGATTACATTGCCGCTACTTTTCTCAAATTTGGAAAAGAAAAACGAGAGCGCGGTTTTGGCGCAGATGTTTGTTTGCTTTGTTCAAGCAAACGTTCAAATTCTTGCCTTGTGTAAATTAGGTTATGCTCTATTGCATAATCTATTGCAGCATCAACTTCGGGCGGTGCGTCAGTGTAACGCGCATCATCATTGTTATATATTGTTTCTGTATTCATAATATTTTTTGTATTTTCTCCACATTCCTGCTCCAAAAATGCGAATATTGTTATTTCTTAATGTAAATCTGACCGTTATAATATCATTTTTGAATTTACCTATACAATAAAATCGTTTTTCGCTTGTTGAATGTTGCTCATCATCAACGACAATATAATATGGGTCGTCAAAAGCACTTTTTGCCTTCTCAAATGAAACACCGTGCTTTTCGATATTCTCTAAATTTTTATTTTCGTCCCACTCAAAAGTCATTGATTAAATTTTCTGCAAAGGTAGTAAATTAATTTGTTTGAACCTTGATTTTCATAAGATTATTATGATTATCAAGATTATTTTTAATTGTTTTTGTCTAACTCAAAAGTTATTGATTAAATTTTCTGCAAAATTAGTGTTTTTTTTATTAAAAACAAAACACAGATAATCAACATTTTTAATTATCTGCGTTTATCTATTAAATCAGCGTTATCTGCGTGCTAAAAAACTGTTATTCCACCGCTTTTCTTAATTCCAACTGCGCCTCTTCAAAAATTGAGGTCAAGGAGTTTAATGCCTCAATGGCAATGCCTGCCTGCGCTGAGGCGGGGTTTGTTTCAAAATTTTGGATAGCGGAAATTTTATCTATTGCCTCGTCAATGGCGGCAAGCACTCTGTTGTCGAAGTTTTTATTAACCTTGTCGAAAAAGCCGTGCAAAGAATTGTCGCGTTTGCCTTCCACGCCGCCAAGATAGGCGTTGCGAATGCTCTCCACATTATCTACAAAGTCCGTAATTGAGTTGTGCGAATAGGGACTTTCGATATAGTTAATGTCCTCGCCTTTGTATGGCTTGCCTATTTTCATTGCAGCCACTTCGTCAGAAATATCAGTGCAGCCTTGAATAATATCTTCGGCGGCATCGGTAAAACTTTTGTATGTGCTGCCTGCTTTGCCTGCATTTTTCATATTTTCGCCGTAACTCTGTCCATTGGCAATGGTTACGCCGAGTTCAAAGTTGTTTATTATTAACTGTTTTTCGGCGGAAACATTGTTTTTGCCTGCCCACGCTGCCTCAAGGCGAATGCACTGATTGCGCAGGTCGCCAGCAACGGCAATGGCGTAAATCAACTCATTATCTCTAATGTCGCCGAAAGGTCTTTTTTGTCCATTTCTGAACAGAATATACTCGATGCCGTGAAAGCCGAGCAAGCCCGCGCCAAGTTTTTCGCCCGCCCACGCTGCGCCGTCTTCGGCAGCCATCGCGGCAATATGGTCGGCGTTGCCAAGTTCTGCAACAAGGGCAGTGAGGTCGAGGGGCCAAGTGTCAATGTGCGGGTCAATGCCGAAGTCGGCAGCCGCGCCAAAGAGAAATGCCTCGCTCTGTTCCCAAAATTTACGGCTATCAACCCACTCTTTGCAAGCAGTAAAAACATTAGCATCTGTACGGTTGTTTTTCAACATTACCAACGCCTTTTCCAACTCAATAGCGTTGTCAGCCAACGCTTTATAGGTCGGAATAATGGTGTTATCTACATAATCGGGAACAATTTGTTCCAGCATAGCGAGGTTTTCGCTCGTGGTAAGTTGTTGGTCGCCGCAAGCCGTAAAACCTAAAACGGCTACTGCGATAAAAGAAAAAAGTTTTAATTTTTGCATAATATAATATTAATTGTAAATTTTAAATTTTAAATTGTCTGAACCTTGATTTTCATAAGATTTATAAGATTATCAAGATTTTTTTTAATCGTAAATTTTAAATGATTAACCATTAATCATTAATCATTAATCATTAATCATTAATCACTAACCATTAATCATTAATCACTAACCACTATTTAAACATTCCTGCATACACCACACCGATATTTATACTCGGCTCGCTGTTGTAGGGCTGTTGTAATTTGCGGTATGAATATTCGGCTTTAATGGCAACCTGTTTAATCGGGTAATAGTTGATGCCAGCCGTCAAAATTTGCTTTTTACTCCAACCGTCTTTTTGAATGCTGCCAGATGTTTTATACATCGAATCATAAAAATCATATCGCCCGAAAAGGAAAAATTGCTGCTTTTGAAGTTTTTGATTATTTGATAATGAAAAGAAGTCAAAACCTGCCTCAATGCCCGAAACAAGCACATCAGAGGCAACATTTGTGCGCGGGAACGGTGAATTTTTCTGCAAACTTTTATTATAAACCGAAATTATTTCGGCATCGCTCAAATGTCCGTAATCGAAATAACCGCGCGCCGTAAAACCGTAATTTTGATAATGAAAATCGAATGAGCCGATTACAACCTGCCCTTTCACATTCTTGTATTTTTCGGCTGTTGTCGGCTGAATGGAGTTGTTGAAAGTGTGTCCGTAGTAACCGCTCAAACCCAAGCGCAAGCCCTTTACCGAGTAGTTGTCGATACGCGCCGCGCCAGCATATTTGTTTGCCACGCGAAATTCGTACGGCGATGCGCTTGCGCCGTTTGCCCAATTTTTATTGTTAAACATTTCGGAACTCAAAGCGGGCAAAAATGCCGCTTCATAACGCCACCCCTTTGTTTTTCCCCAAAGCGAAATTCCAGTTTCGTGCCAAGTGCAGGGGAAAATTGTGTTTTCGCCTTCGGGTCGATAAACGGTAAAAAATTCGGTTGGTAAATGGTGCATATTGGTAAAGCCCACAGGCACAATGATATGTCCAAAACGCAGGTTTAATGCTTTTGAAAATGTTTTCTCTATCCAAAATTGCTCCAAAACAATTTCGCCGCCGCGCTCAATTTCGCTTTCATATTCGCCTGCCTCTTCGGTTTCGAGTTCAATGGCGACTTCCGTTCCGCCGTGTTCAAACTCAATTTCTGACGAAAAACGCCAGCCTTTGCCAAACTCGTAACCAAGCAAAACCACAACGTGCGGAATGTCAAAACGCCCGTGTGAAGGAGCGTTGCGGTAGTCTTCGGCGTGCGAATAGCGGTGAATATTGTCGCTGTAAAAATTGCGCGAATAGGCAACTTCGCCGTAACCGCCAAGCGTTAGCCCTTTGAAAAATTTGGCTGCCTTTGTCTCTGTTTTCACGCTGTCGTTTTCCGTCTGCGCAAAAGAAACCGCAGAAACAAACAAAATTGTAAGTAAGAAAAATGATTTTTTCATTTATAAAAAAAAATTAGGTTGCAAAATTACGACCCAATTTTCACGCGCACAATACACAATAATCAGTATTTTTTTGCGAAAAAGTAATTAGTTTTGGTTATGGCAATTAGCACGCAGATGACACAAATTTAGACGGATTTACGCAGATTTCTTTTAATAAATAAACACAGATAACTATTTTTTATTATCGAATTAGGCTTTTGAATGATATTTTTATTTTGAACGCAAAGGCGCAAAGTCTCAAAGACGCTAAGAAAAACTTTTAAGTTTTTCTCCTTTGCGTTCTTAAAAATAAAATTTAAAATCAGTAGTAAAAAAATAAATAATATACAAAATATCAAATTAATAAAAAAAACTTTGCGCCTTTGCGTTTAATATTAAAACTGTTTTAATTTGAGATAAATATTAATTAAATGCCTAATTCAATTTTATTATCTGTGTTATCCGTGTGCTTTTTTTCTTTAAAAACTCCTGCGCCAAACAGCGCGAAGTCATATTTTATCGGGTCGTCTGGGCAAAAGCCGCGCAATACGGCAGTAACCTCTTCTACCGCTTTCCAATCATTTTGCGTGCGGTACAAAATGCCGAGTTGTCGGCTTGTGTTGCCTGCGTGAATATCAAGTGGCAACATCAGCGCAGAAGTCGGAATGCCGTGCCAAAGCCCAAAATCAACGCCGTTTTCGTCTTGTCTGACAAGCCAGCGCAGAAACATATTGAGCCGTTTGGCAGCGGAATTTTTTTGAACATCGGACAAATTTCTTTCAACGCGCTTGTTATGAGGCATTTGTAAGAAAATTTCGCGGAAATATTTTAATGCAGAAAAAATTGTTTTATCAATATTAAAACCGTCTGTAAAAACTTTTTCCAAGCCGCCAAATTCAACATAAATTCTTTTGACAGAAAGCAGGAAAATCATACAATCGTAGCCGTTGAATGTTCGGTGAACAAAGGTTTTTATCGCTTGCCAATCAGAATTTTGCGAAAGATTTTCTGGATTTTCGCCGTCAAAATTTTTGTAGTCAGGCACAGAATTTATCACAAAATCAAAGGGCGCATTTTTCATCAAATTCATCAACCGCACAGCGTTATTTATTATCATTTTACGGTTTCCCCACGCAATTATTGATGTGAGAAAAGCCGCAATTTCGATGTCCTCTTTTTTTGTAAAACGATGCGGAATTTGTATAGGGTCAGATTTTATAAACTCCTGACTGTTATACAGTTGCAGGTTTTTATCAAGTATTTGTTTTATTGAATTAGGCATATTTTATATTTTTTTGGTAGAAAGTAATGAGTAGAAAGTAATGAGTAAAAAGTATTGAGTAGAAAGTATTGAGTAGAAAGTAGAAGGTAAAAACTTGCCTAACTTTTTACTTTTTACTTTCGACTTTTTACTTGTTACTTTCAACTTTCTACTATTTGACCAATATAATTCAAAATTTCTTCTTTGCCGAGCCTTTTTTCGCTTGATGTGATAAAAATCGGAGGCAAAGTTTCCCACGTTTCGAGCAATTTAGTTTTGTACTTTTCAACATTGTCAGTAAGTTTTTGGCTTGATTGCTTGTCGCCTTTTGTAAAAACGATTGAAAACGGCACGGAGTTTTCGCCGAGCCATTCCATAAATTCCAAGTCAATTTGTTGCGGCTCTAAACGGCTGTCTATCAGCACAAAAAGATTTGTTAGTTGCGGGCGGAACAGAATGTAACCTTCGTTAATTTTCCGCAGATTTTCTCTTTGTGTTTTGCTTGCGCGCGCATAGCCATATCCAGGTAAATCAACAATATGGAATTTTTCATTAATTAAAAAATGGTTGATTAACAGCGTTTTGCCCGGTTTTGACGAGGTTTTCGCCAAGTCTTTATGATTGACGAGCATATTAATTAGCGAAGATTTGCCCACATTTGAACGCCCGATAAAAGCGAACTCCATTAAATCGCTTTCAGGACATTTTTTGTAATTGGTATTTGAAATTACGAATGTTGCGGAAGTTATTTGCATTTTTTTATTTTTTTGCAAAAGTACAATTTTTTTTTGAAAAAACTTCAAAAAATATTTTTATGTTTATTGCAAAAAAAAGATAAAATTACTACCTTTACGCCCTCAAATCTAAAAAAATATCAATATGAAAAAACAAAAAACGTTACAAAAAATTCAACTGTTTTGGGGCTTTTTTATTGGCGTTGGGGCGTATTTTGGTGCTTATATGATGATTAGCGAGCCTTCGGGCGTGCGCTTTGGAATGTCGCCGATGCTGCCATCGTTTCAAGTGTTGCCCTTTGCCGATTTGCTGTTCCAAAATTTTTTGGTGTCGGGCATATTATTACTGATAGTCAATGGATTAAGCAACACAATTTCTGTAATATTATTGTTGAAAGGCAATAAATACGGCGCATTATCGGGGCTGTTGTGCGGCATAATTCTTATGCTGTGGATAACGGTGCAATTTGTGATTTTTGACTTTAATTTTATGTCGTTCAGTTATTTCATTTTTGGAATTTTGCAGGCATTAAATGGGTGGTTATTGATAAAATGCACAAAAAACTAACCACTTTTGGAAGTTGAATTTATCACTTGCAAGGTTATAAAAAATTGAAAATAAACCACAAAAAATTTGTATCTTTGCACGTTTTTTTAACCTTTAATTTTAATAAATCAGTCAAAACAATGGAAAAATGGACTTTAAAAGAGACTTCATTCAGAGCCGAAACAGCAATGGCTTATGAAGGTCTTTTTACTCTTGGCAGCGGTTACCTGCACACGCGCGGGTCATTTGAGGAGAATGTCGGCAACGAGCCGCAAAATATTACCAACCCGCGCCCAGCCTTTGCCAACGCATCGGCATTCAAGCACGGCGGCGTGCAAAAAACAAAGTGGGGAGCATACGTTCCTGGCGTATTTGCGCATCACCCGCATCTTAACGAGGAACTTGTGAATTTACCCTGCTTTTTGAGCATTGAGCCGACAGCGGCAGGCGAAAAACTTGACTTGCTGACAAGCAAAATATCTGATTATGAGCGAGTTTTGAATATGAAAACCGCCTCGCTTTCGCGCAATTTGACTTGGCACACAAAAGAGGGCGATGTGAAAGTGAAATTTGAACGTTTTGTCAGCGGCGCGCGCCCGCATTTGAGCGTTCAACGCGCAGAATTTACAGTTGTACGGACATTGCACCCAACGCCGCTGCAAATTTCGATAAAATCAGGCATTGATGCAGACGTGCGCACAAACGGCTGCGACCATTTTGTTGCTGCAAAAATTGAAAACATTTCGGAAAACAGAGTGAAATCAACCGTTACTACAAACGAAACCCCATATTTTGACAAAGATAATAAAATCACAAACACAAGCGGCGGCGATACAATTTACACCGTTGCGGAGGTAATAGCCGTAGGGGCAGAGCGCGCTCTGCCCCTACAATACCAACAGGAAACTCGGCGCGGCTATTTCACTGCCGATTTTGAACTCAATGCAGGCGAAACGCTTGTGATTGAAAAACGCGCTGCGGTAACTACTTCGCGCGACCTGCACCTAACTTCAATGGGGAGGCAAGAAGTCCCCACTGAGGGAGATTTAGTGGGCTGCGAACGGATTTTAGATGAGGCAAAAAATTTCACATTTGAGCAACTTTTCTCCGAACATAAAACCTGTTGGGAAAAACGTTGGGAAATTTCTGACGTTGTGATTGAAAGCAATGACAAAAACGATAATTCGCAAGAGGCATTGCGCTCGTCTTTGTTTCATCTGTTGCGCTGCCACGTTACTGGCGACCCGCGCGTTGCGATTGATGCAAAAGGTACGGCAGGCGATATTTATTATGGTCGTTTCTTTTGGGACACTGAAATTTATCTTGTGCCGTTTTTTCTCTATACCGACCCCGAAAGGGCAAAAACGCTTGTCGATTTCCGCATTCAAACGCTCGCAGGTGCAAAGCGCAACGCAGAGCGCGGAGGTTACAAAGGCGCGCGTTTCCCTTGGGAGTCAGACGCGCAGGGCAATGACTGCTGTCCGCCCGGAAATTGGCAGTACCGCGACCACGAAATTCACATCACTGCCGATGTTGTCTATGCTTTTGCGCATTATGCAGCCAATACGGGCAGCGATTATTTGAAAAACGAGGCGGCGGAAACCATTGTTGAAACGGCGCGTTTTTGGCTTGACAGAGTTGATTATGACGAAAATGAAATTCCGCACCTGCTCGGCATAATGGGACCAGACGAATATACCGCGCTCACAAGCGACAATGCCTACACCAATTTTATGGTCGCTTTTGCGTTGAAATTGGCTGCCGAATATGGAAAATTCGGCGGAGCAACCGATGACGAAATTGCGCAGTTCAAAGATGTTGCCGATAGAATGCCGATTTATGTAAATAAAGACGGAATTATTTTGCAATGTCAAGAGTTTGAGCATTTTGCCGACCCGCAATTTGCAAAACTTTGGAAGGGCTACGCCGAAGGAAAACCTGTTGGACACTATGCCCAATACGTTCCGCAAGAGCGTTTGTACCGCACAAAATGCCTCAAACAAGCCGATGTGCTGATGCTGATGTTTCTGTTTTTCAATGACTATACCAAAGAGGAAATTCTCGCAACGTGGGACTATTACGCGCCCTACACAACGCACGACTCATCGCTTTCGCTCGGCGCGCACGCAATGCTGGCAAACCGTATCGGCAAAGAAGACGAGGCGTGGGCAATGTTCCAAAAATGTATGGGCAACGACCTTGACGTTGAACACGAGGGCGCAGCCGAAGGCATACACATTGCGGGCTGCGGAATGAATTGGCAAATGGTAGTTTTCGGCGCAGCGGGCATTCTCAACGCCTTGCAGTCGGACATTTTTACCCTCAACCCGCACCTGCCAAAGCAGTGGAAAAAAGTTTCGTTCCCATTCGTTTGGAAAGGACAAAGCCTTTATATCTCGCTCGAACACGGCAAAGTTTCTATCGAAAACAAAAGTGATAAACCGATTGAAGTTGTGGTAGTTGATAAAAAAACAACCATAGAGGCAGGAAAAATTTTATTAATGTAGAATTTAAAATTTAGAATTTAAAATTTAAAATTTAAAATGTAAAATGTAGAATGTAGAATGTAGAATGAAATATCAAAACTTCATTCTACATTCTTTTTTTGCATATATTAAATTAAATTAATGGAACTTCTAATAATTGACAAAAAATCAAAAGTAGGTGTCATTGCGGGCTTGACCCGCAATCGCTAATATACTATATTTCAATCGATTGCGGGTCAAGCCCGCAATGACACGATATGTTCTTTTTATCTCGCATATTGAAAAGTTTAATTTTTAGAAGTCCCCTATATTTATAATTGAACAGTTAAAGTTAAGCGTGGTTTATCACTAACTTCTTATATTCTTATATTCTTATATTCTTATATTCTTATATTTTCTTACTTCTACAATTTTTTATATTATAAAACGTGCAAAAATACAAAATATTGTGTTAATAAACAAATTTTTCAATATAAATAATGTTAATTTTAACATATTTAACTCGATTTTGAATTTTTTTAAAGGTCAGAGTGTTAAAAAATGGTTTATTAGAACGCAGATAACGCGGATTAAACGGATTTTCGCAGATAAGAAAAATAAAAACAGGTGTCATTCCCGCGCAGGCGGGAATCCCATTTGTAAAATGAAGCAAGGAGATTCCCGCCTGCGCGGGAATGACAGGTTTCTTTAATTTTTTCTATTATCTTGATAATTTTAAAAATTAATAGCACCTAAAAAAATTATTAACAAAAAACCTTATTAAAAAATCGTTTTGCACTTTTTTCTTAACCAAATTTTTTCTGATTTTGATAAAAGCGGCGAAAGCGTTTTATAAGCCTTTGAGTGATAGGTATTTAACCACGAAATTTCGTTTTCGGTCAAAAGGCTGCGCTCAATGGCGCGTGTGTCGAACGGAAAGAGCGAAAGCGTTTCAAAGGAGAGGAAATTGCCAAAATCGGTGTTGCGTAATTCATTGACAGCCAACAGGTTTTCGCATCTGATGCCCCATTTGCCTGCGCGGTAAAGTCCTGGTTCGTTGCTGAGTACCATTCCTGCCTGCAAAGTCGTTGGGTTTTCGTTCATTCGCACGCTTTGCGGACCTTCGTGAACACAGAGAAAATGCCCAACGCCGTGTCCTGTGCCGTGTCCGAAATTGGCGCAATGCTGCCACAAATACTGACGGGCGAGAATATCAAGTTGCGTGCCGCGCGTGTTTTCTGGGAAACGCGCCTGCGCCAGCGCGATATGCCCTTTGAGAACGAGCGTGAAGTCAATTTTCTCCTGCTTTGAGAGCCTGCCGAGCGCAACTGTCCGCGTAATGTCGGTTGTGCCGTCAAGATACTGCCCGCCGCTGTCGAGCAAAAACAAGCCTTCGGGTTTGAGCAAAATGTCGCTTTCGCGGGTCGGCTCGTAATGCACGATTGCGCCGTGTGCGCCATACGCCGCGATAGTTTCAAAACTTTCACAGACAAAATCTTTTTGCTCGGCGCGGAAAGCGTGCAGCATTTCCGATGCGTAAAGTTCTGTAACATAGCCTTTTGGCAATTCATTTTCGAGCCATTGGAAAAATTTGACAAGCGCAACGCCGTCTTTTTTCATTGCACGGCGAAAACCTGCAAGTTCGGTTTTGTTCTTCAAACTTTTTGCCAATATAATCGGCGAAACGAAATCTTTTATCTTGCAATTTTCGTTAATCGCCTGAAAAATAGCGTAATTTGCCTTGTTAAAATCAATGCCGACTGTTTGATTTTCTATTTTTTTGATAAAATCAATAATATTTTCGTAGGGCAAAATTTCAATATTATTTTTTGCAAAAAATTCTATTGATTGAGAGTTAAGTTTTTGATTATCAATGAATAAAAATGCCTGTACATTTTTTTCAGGCGATTGCTGGTCAATCCCGCAATGACAGAGCGAAACAACGGCGTAGGAAATTGCCACAGGGTTGTATTCAACATCGCAGCCTCGAATATTGAAAAGCCACGCGATTTCGTCTAATGCAGTGAAAACAAAGGTGTCGATATTTTCTTCCTGCATTTTTTCGCGCAAATTTTCGAGTTTTTGCTGCACAGTAACACCTGCGTTTTTTTCAAACAAAATAATCTCTCCGCAAGGCAGCGGCTGGCGGTTTTCCCAAATTTCAGAGATAAGATTTTCAGAAGTAAGAAGTTTTATTGAAAATTTATTCAACTGATTTTCAAGTTTTTGCACTTCATTTACAGAGAAAAGTTCTGCGTCAATCGACACCGTTTCGTTTGCCGAAAGTTGCGAGCCAAGCCACGCAGAAATTGTCGGCGTGTCGGGCAAGCCGTCTTTCATCAAAATAAAATGACAGTTTTTGCAGGAGATTCCCGCCTGCGCGGGAATGACACCGCTATTTAATTGTTCCTCCGCCTGCAAAAAATATCTGCTGTCTGTCCATAACGCAGCGGAATTGAGCGTAATTACAGCCGTTCCTGCCGAGCCTGTGAAACCTGAAATCATTTGCCGAGCCTGCCAATATTCCGCGACATATTCGCTGCCGTGCGGGTCGGTGCTTGGCACTATCAGCGCAGAAATGTTTTTGCGCTGCATTATTTCACGCAGTTTTTTAAGTTTTTCCATAATATATTTTTTTATCCACAAATTTCACGGATTTTCACAAATTTTTCTTATTATCTGTGTAAATCTGTCTAATCCGTGTCATCTGTGTGCTTTTTATTTTTTTATAAATTTTCCGCTGGCGACACGTTTTTTGCCGTCTTTTATTGCAGCAAAAAATAAGCCGCTGTTAAAACCCTGCACGCCTATTCTGTTGATTTGCAATTTATTAACAGACTGTGCAATTATTACTTTGCCCGCAATATCTGTAATGATAACAGAGAGATTTTGTCCATCAATTTTTGTCAAATCGAGATAAATTTCATCGTTGGCAGGATTTGGAAAAATCGGAACTTCGCCCTTTTGGGGATTTTGCACTCCTCTTTGCGAAAATTCATTGACGGCAAACCAAAGATTGATAAAACTGCCAAAATCTGGCTCAAAAGTGTAGAGCGTTTTCAAACTTCCCTCCTCATTGAAATATTGCAGTTTTGCCGAGCCGCTGCCGTCTGTGTTTGCCCACCAAGCCAAGCCGTCTCCGTCTTTGTCGGCAATCGTAAGGCAATATGTGCCGTTTGCCAACTTAAAATCGCAGGAATAACTTTTGGTCGATTTCAATGTGTCGGCATCAACAGAATAAAGCGTATTTCCGTAAATATCAGTGAGTTGCCACGATGTTTCTTTCGGTTTTTTATTCGTTTTAAAAGCAAAATAGAGTTCATTTTGGGTAAAAACAAGCGGCTTTTCGCATTTTACAGACAACGCATTATTATATTGTGTCGGGTCGGCAGTGCCGTTTGGGTTTATCAACTCAAAAAAGAATTTTGCCGAATTGCCTTCAATTTTGTTCCAATCTGGTATTTTTGTCAGCACAACAGTATCTTTTTGCAAAAAGCCCAAGTCGCCGTTCCAAGTTTGCGAAATTTCGTCTGTTCCCTCAAAACCGTATTTAATCTCAACCGATTTTAAATTGTTTTTGCCAAGATTTTTGATAACCACAATCGGCGAAAAAGCCGAAGGATTGTAGCGGCGTTGGTTTGGGTCGGAGTTTGGCGCGATAATCATTTCCGCCGCAGCATCGTTGTTTTGCAATATTTCGCCGTAAGTTACCAGAAAAGCGTACATTCGATAAACGCCGTTCGGGTCGGCTTTTACATCATAATCAAAATTTATTGAATTATTTTGCACAAAATCTGTGAGTTCAAATTCATTGACAGTGCCTTGCATTCCAGGACACCAGCCGGCGCGCGGATAGAGCCAGGTGCCGCCCTGCGGATACATCGCCATTTCTCCGCAATTTTGCAGAATTTGCCACTGTTTTATCACATTGCCGTTTGCCTTAACTTTGTGAATATTAGACGAAAATTCGGCTGCGGAATTGTTGCCGTCCATCATATGCCCTGTAACAACGGTGCGTAGTTTCACCTGTTTTTCGTTGGCGTTCAGCGCAAAAGTGGTGTCTTTTACAATATTGTCAAAACTTTTCAGCGGAAAACCGTCCCAATAACCGCTTTCGCCGTAGCCGATACTGCTCCAAACTTTTTTAATATCAACAATGTTGCGCACAGGATTTCCTTCGATAAAAGCAAAGCGCAAATCGAGCAATTCCTGTCCGTTGTTGTCGCGCAAAAGCACGCTGTCGTGGAGAATAGGCAAAAAATCGGTTACGTCAGAAACGTATGTCCAGCCGTCAGTATTGAGAAACGGCATATCAATATCAAGTTGTTTGCCGTAGGGCGTGATATAAACGCCGATGCGCCAAACGTCAAAAATCGGGTTGTTTTCGTTGTCCAACTGCTCTGTCGGCAGCAGCACATCGGTAAAAACATCATAATCCCACTCTCCGCAGGGCGGGTCGGTGTTTTGATTGTGGTGATTGACAGGGTCGCACTTGATAGTGTAGTACATCAGCACTTTTTCGTACGAAAGGCTGTCTTTGGCAGGAAATTGAAATTTCGCCTGACGGCTTTGCCTTCCGTCTTCAAATTTAAAGGTTTTCACCCAAACAGTGTCGCCTGCATTGGCAAATACGCCGATAGAAACCAGCGTAAAAAACAGAAAAGTAAAGATTTTTTTCATATTTTCAGTAAATTTTTAGAATGCAAAGATAATTATTTTTTTAGAAAATTGCAAAATAGAAAAACAATTAAATAAACAGAATAAAATGAAGAAACCTGTCATTCCCGCGCAGGCGGGAATCTCCTTATTGCAATGTATAAATGGGATTCCCGCCTGCGCGGGAATGACACCTGTTTTTTTGGTTATTACCAAAATTTATTTTAATAGCACTTCAAAAAAATTATTAACCATTAATATTTTAATTTTTCAATTCTTAACTCTTATCTCAAAAAAGGTATTTTACAGATAAGCCGAGTTGCAAAAAGCCTGCTGTGTGCAGGTTTATTCCTGTGTCGGTAGAAGTTATTTTGTTGTACGACTTTTTGCCGACATCAATGCCTATTAATGGGCGGTAGTCAAGCGCGATTGCAAGCGGAATATTGTCAAATGTGTATTCCAAGCCAATCATTCCTGTAATGCCGAAAAACACATAACTCGGCAATGTTGCGCCGTCTTTGTATTTATAGTACCAAAAGTTGTCTTTTGCAGAGTAGCCGCCGCCCACGCCGAAACCGCCGTAAGAGGCAAAATTGCTGTTTTTGGCAGGCGTAATCCAGTTAAACGTCAGCGACACCTGCGCACCCTGAGCGGCGAATGCACCTGCATCAAACTGAATTATATTATCTTCGTTGCGCACATATTGCTGAAACGAAAGTTCCTGATTTATGCCCAAACGCACCCCGATAGAACGCGGCTGCGCGGTTGCTGTTATGGCTGCAATGCCGAAAATTCCTATTAAAATTATTTTTTTCATATTTCTACAAAATTATTATTATTTTTCTTAAAAAAAGTCTGCAAAATTACATAAAAATTTATAATTAACTGCGATTTTAATGATTTTTTAATGAAAAAACATTAGCAGCAAAAAAAGCCTTGCCCAAAAAGAGCAAGACTTTCCCCAATTATGAACAAAAAATTTTTTACGATGCTTTTGCTAACGGCATAATGGAAACAAACGATTTGTTATCGCGTTTTTTGCGAAAAACAACTGTGCCTGCTTCAAGTGCAAAAAGCGTGTGGTCTTTGCCGATACCGACATTTTCACCGGGGTTATGCACCGTGCCGCGCTGACGAACTAAAATATTGCCCGCTTTGGCAAACTGTCCGCCAAATATTTTTACTCCAAGCCGCTTACTCTCTGATTCACGACCGTTTTTAGAACTTCCGACTCCTTTCTTATGTGCCATATTATTCTGATTTTTAAGTAATTAAGCAATAATTTCTTTTATCAACAATTCTGTAAAGTCTTGACGGTGTCCGTTCAGTTTTCTGTAACCTTTACGGCGTTTTTTGTGGAACACCAAAACTTTATCTCCACGAACGTGCGAAACAACTTCCGCGATAACTTTCGCTCCTGCAACCACAGGCGCGCCTACGCTGACAACTCCCTCGTTATCAAGCAATAACACTCTTTCAAATTCCAAATTTGAGCCTTGCTCGGCTTCACTGATGCGGTGTGCAAAAACTTTTTTACCCGCCTCAACCTTGAACTGCTGTCCAAGAATTTCTACAATTGCGTACATTAAAAATAAATTTTTAAGTTAGTTCGGGAGGCGAGTTGCCTGATTATCAGGCAAAAACTGCTTTTTGAGCCTCTTTACGAAACGGACTGCAAAATTATAAAATATTTTTTTATCTACCAAACATTTTTAGATTTTTTTTATCATTTTTTTTATTATACGATAGTTATACAGTAGTTAGACAATAGTTATACTCCTAATAAACAACTGTATAACTACCGTATAACGCGAAGCGTATAACTACCGTATAACGCGAAGCGTATAACTACTGTCTAACGCGAAGCGTATAACCATTATATTACAAACGCAGCGCGTTATCTCAACGTGCTGCGTTTTTTTTATATGAATAAATTTTTGCGTTTTTTTTATTCGTATTCAAACAAAACCTCATCTTGCAAAACAGCAGTTCCTGCGGGTGCGCACACTTTTGTAACTGTGCCGCTGTTTTCGGCTGTGATGTTGTTCTCCATTTTCATCGACTCCATTACACAAAGCACATCGCCCTCTTTAAAACTTGTTCCAGCCTCAATATTCACTTTGAGAACGCTGCCAGGAAGCGGTGCTTTAATTGATTTTGAGCCTTTGCCGACAGGTGCAGCAGGTTGTGCAGGAGCAGCAACGGGCGCAGGTGCAGGTGCTGCAACAGGCGCGGGTTGTGCAACAGGAGCAGCGGCAACAGGTACGCTGCCTTCTATTCCGTTGATTTTCACGTTATAAGGCGTGCCATTTACTTCTACCTGAGCAAAACCGCCTTCGTTGGAAATTACATTTACTTCGTAGTTTCCGCCATTAATTTCAAAACTGAACTTTTTCATTACTAATTTTTTTATTGTTAAATTATTATTATTAATTTTTTTTGAATATGAAACATATATTATAATGTGTTTCATTGTTAAAAATTTTATCTGCGATATGCAGACCCAAGAAGTTTTGTGCTTTTTGAGTTCCACTCGGTGCAGCCGATACGTTTGAGCGTGATAACACCGCTTTCGTGGTCGTGGCAATCATCGCTGTACAAAGCCAACGCCGCCGCAACAGCAGCCATATCGCCGTTTCCAGACATCAACGCCATTGCAATAGCAGCCATATCGTTGTTCGACAGCATCTGCATTGCGATAGCGGCAACTTCGCTTTCCGAAATTTGTTGATTACCTGCCTTTTTTTTGAATAAACCCATAATATTATTTTTTTTATTTTAGATTTTAGATTTACGATTTTAGATTGTTATTTTAATCGTAAATCGTAAATCATAAATCGTAAATTGATTTACCATTATAAATTATTTTGTATTTCTTAATTTAAAATTTACAATTTATAATTTAAAATTACAAAGGAATATTATCGTGTTTCTTCATCGGGTTTTGCACCTTTTTGGTCTCCAATGCTGCAAAAGCGCGGATAACGCGGAAACGTGTATTTCTCGGCTCAATCACGTCATCGATGTAACCCAAAGATGCTGCCTGATAAGGATTGGCAAATTTATCTTTGTATTCTGCCACTTTTTCGTCAGTATATTTTGCCTTCTCGTCTTTATCGGCGATTGCTGCAATGTTTTTGCCTTCAAG
>JAISKN010000233.1 GCA_031260925.1 Prevotellaceae bacterium
TTGACACCGAAAACAGGGAATTTTCGTCTGATGTTCCAAATAAAAAAATTGACGGCTTTCAGTTTTCGCTCAACGCAAATATCGGCGCAAGCGTTACACTTTTCAAAGGGTTGAGCCTGTATCTTGAACCCGGTTTTGCGTGGTATATTCCAACCGCAAAATACCCGCAGCCAATCAGCAGCCGCACGCAACACCCATATTTTATCAACATTACGGCAGGTCTGAGGTTTAATTTTACGAAATAATGATTGATTTTTGATATAAATATTTTGAATTAGGTACTTAAAAGTTAGGTGTCATTGCGGGCTTGACCCGCAATCGCCTGAAATAGTAATAAAAAGCGATTGCGGGTCAAGCCCGCAATGACATGAGAATTTTATTATTTTTTAACAATTTTAATATACTACAATTATGAAAAAATTTACTGTTTTTTGTTTGGCAGTGCTTGCTGCCGTATGTTATTTTGCGGCGGAAAGTTGCCAAAGACCGCCCGAACCTGTTAATCGTGATTTGGTTGGAACGTGGGTATTTGAAAATAAAGACGGCGTTATGCTTAAAATTACAGAAAGCGAAATTAATTTTTTGCCTGTAATTCCAAACCCGCAACCTTATGACACACGCCCTTATCATTGGATTTCTAATGACAGCATTGAAGTTACGGCTCACGCTTGGGGAATATATGTTACCCGCAGCAAAGTTATTTTTCACACTGCCGACCGCGTTACACTAACAGGTTGGTTTGTCGGAAATGCTGCTAATGATGCGCCAATTTATGCAGATGTTACGCTTGTGCGAATTGGCGAATTGGTGCAAACATCGGAATATTGGCAAGCCTACCCGTCAATGTCTGACTGGGAATTTAATCAAGTTTATATCGCAAACAGCGATGCCGAACTTGCCGCTCACCCTGTTTTTTTAGACAACACGGTAAATTGTATTTGCCCCAATGACTTGCTTACGCCAAATTGGGCAACGCAAAGCGTAGTTATCACTTATGGACAGGCAGCACATCAAATTTGCAGTATTCAATCTGATTTTTGGGAGACTGTTGTAAATGGGTATGATTGGAATGTGATTGTATTTAACAACCCAAATATAATTTTTGGTACAGCAGAGTGGTATATTTATGCAAAAACAGTTCCAAAAATTCCGTCAAATGCGCAAATAACTTTGCAAACAGATTTCTACGATTGCGGACAATAAAAAAAAGTCAGGTGTCATTCCCGCGCAGGCGGGAATCCCCTTACTGCAATGAAACAGGGGGATTCCCGCCTGCGCGGGAATGACAAGTATTTTTTATTTTATACCCTGTTTTTTTCTTGATAATTTTGCAAAGAAACATAGTACATCAAAAAAAAAATTGTACTTTTGTACTCCGATACCCTGATGACTTTCAGGGGCAATTTTTAACCGCAAATTCATTTTTATTATGGCAAAAAACAAACATTTTTTTTTGAGCAGATACGGCTTTATAACAATTATTGCCGGCTTTTTGGTTTGGCTGACATTTTTTGACAAACGAAAATTTGTAGATTTTAGTAAAGACAAAACCGAAGGCAAATGGGAACTTTTAATACAAAATTCCAAACTTAACACCGAAAATGCGCAAAACAGGAAAAAAATTGCCGACTTGCAGCAAGAAATCAAACTGTTTAAAACCGACACAAGTTACATAGAAGAATATGCCCGCGAAACATACAAAATGTCAAAAGGAAACGAAGATGTTTTTCTTTTTAATGAATGATTTTTAATGATTAATGATTATTTTTTAATAATAATGCGAATTACGGGTTGAATTTTTATAATGAACCACAGAGAACACGGAGTTACACAGAGAAAAATTTTAATTTTTCTACTCTGTGGTCTTAAAACATATAAAATCGAATGAATAATATAAAATATAAACAACATTTTTTATAAAGAACGAGAACACGGAGAAAATTTTATAAATAAAATTAAAAAAACTCTGTGAATTTCTGTGTCCTCTGTGGTTAAAAAATAAAAAAACAATTTCAACACATAATTCGCATTAAAAAATAATCATTAAAATGATAAAAAAGTTTTTTACAAAAGATTTTATCGTAGATAATCAAGCGCAACTGCTTGAATATCTGCTTGTTGCTTTTAACGACAAAAGCCGAAACGAAGTAAAATCGTATCTTGCACACAGACAAATTTCGGTGAATGACAAATGCACAACCGTATTCAATTTCGCGCTTAAAAAGGGCGATGTTGTGCGTTTTTCGTCTGTCGGACAGGAAAAACCAAACCCTAACCACAAATGTAGCATTGTGTATGAAGATGACGATATTCTTGTTGTTAATAAAAAACAGGGCGCGCTTTCGATGAGTACGGGCGCGGAAGACGAAACTACCGCCTATTCGATTATGACCGAACACGTCAGGCGGCACGGACGAAACAACAGAATTTTCATTGTTCATCGGCTCGACCGCGAAACTTCGGGCTTGCTGATGTTTGCAAAAAACGAAAACGCGCAGCAAATCTTGCATAATAACTGGAACGAAAATATCATTTCGCGCAAATATGTTGCCGTAGTTGAGGGCAAAGTGGAAAAGGATAGCGGAAAAATCACAAGTTGGCTCACCGAAAACCGCAAGTCGCTGAAAATGAACTCATCGCCGACCGACAATGGCGGCAAAAAAGCCGTTACCAACTACAAAGTTATCAGGCAGGGAGAAAAATTTTCGTTGCTCGAACTTGAACTCGAAACAGGGCGCAAAAATCAAATTCGGGTGCAACTTGCCTCAATTTCACACCCAATTATCGGCGACAAAAAATACGGCGCACAGAGCAATCCGCTGAAAAGAATTTGCCTGCACGCGCGCACATTGGAGTTTTTTCACCC
>JAISKN010000312.1 GCA_031260925.1 Prevotellaceae bacterium
ATATTATTATAAAATGTGTCGTTAAACAAAATCGCATCTTGATTGACATTGCCCATAAGTTCGCGTAAATCTCTCAAATTCAGCGATTTAATATTTTGTCCGTCAATTAAAATTTCGCCCTCAACTACATCGTGAAAACGCGGAATTAAATCTACCAAAGTCGATTTTCCCGAGCCGCTTTGTCCTACCAATGCAACGGTTTTGCCTTTTTTTATCTCTAAATCAATATTTTTTAATACCCAATTTTCTGAATATTTAAACGAAACATTTTTAAAAATTATTGTGTCGGCAAAATTTTTTATCGGTAAATTTTCGCCTTCTACAAGCGGATTTTTCACGTTGAGAATATCATCAACGCGCTGCATAGATGCCATTCCTTTTTGCACGCTGTACATCGCTTTTGAAATGTCTTTGAACGGCGGCACAACGCTGTAAAAAACCACCAGATAATAGATAAATGTCGGCGCGGAAATGCCGCCCGATTGGTCCAAAATCAACATTCCGCCGTACAAAAGCAAAACTGCAATTACCATTGTTCCCAAAAATTCGCCGAGCGGGTGCGCTAAAAGATATTTATTGTTGATTTTTGTAAATGTCTGTTTAATTTTTTCGTTAATATTTGCAAAACGGGTTATCAGTTTTTTCTCTGCATTAAACGCTTTCACAACTCGTATTCCGCCCAATGTTTCCTCTATTTGCGACAACATTTCGCCCATTTGCTGCTGCCCCGAAAGCGAGCGTTTTTTAAGGTTTCTTCCAACATTTCCAATCAGATAGCCAGAAATCGGCAGCAAAATCAGCACAAAAATTGTAAGTTTCCAACTCATCACAAAAAGCGTTACCACATAAATCAAAATCATCACCGGATTTTTGAAAATCACTTCAAGCGAAGACATAATTGAGTTTTCGATTTCGCCGACATCGCTCGTCATTCGACTCATTATATCGCCTTTGCGTTCCTCGTTGAAATAGCCGATTGGCAATTCGGTGATTTTTTTGTAAATTTTGTTGCGAATATCGCGCTGAATGCCCGTGCGCACAGGCACAAGCGTCATTGACGAAAAATATGCTGTTGCAGTTTTGAGCAACGTCATTACCAACAAAAATCCAGCGAGCCAGCAGAGCGCAACCCACGCACCGTGATTATCAATGAGCGTTTCAATCAAATTCATCACGTTGTTTTTCACGCAATCAATAAATTCGCTAAATGAGGCGTAATCCCAACCGATGAAACTGTGCTTTTCGCTCTCCAATCCAAACAGAATTTGCAAAATTGGTATCAGCGTAGCAAACGAAAAAAGATTAAAAATTGTACTCAAAAAATTAAGCACAAAAGTCCAAACCACATATTTTTTATACGGCGGAATAAAACGTTTTAATAATATGATAAAATTTTTCATTATTGTATTTAAAATCAGCCTGCAAAGGTACGAAAAAATTGGAAAATGTAAATTATAATAATGTGATTTTTTTTATAGTAAAAAAAACAGGGACAAAACAACTTTTTGTCCCTGAAAATAATGAATTATTTATTCAATTTCAAACAATTTTATATTTGGAATATATGTAAAATCTTTTTTGTTTAACGTAAATATTTCTGCATCATAATAAAGAGCAGTAGCAGCAATCAGAGCATCAGGCAATTTTAATTTATGCGATAAACAATAGCGTTTTACCAATTCAACTGCAATTTTTGAGATTTGATTATTAAGTGAAAATGTTGTAATATTTTCCAAATCATCAACAATATTTGCCAGTTCCTGCTTGTTTCTTGCGCCAAAATACAATTCCGCACACACAACATCATTTACGGCAATTTCTTGCGGGTTGATATTTTCTACAATTTTACAGATAATAGAATTGTTGCGATAAATTTCAATAAATATATTTGTATCTACAAGTATCATTTTTCGGTTTGGATTAAGTTCCACGCCTCATTTCGCAACGTATTTCCGTCAATATTATAATCTGCCCACATTCCACGAGTTTTTGAAAATATTTTTAACGGATTTTGATTGTTTTCAATCTGTTTTGCCTCAAATTGATTTTTGCCATCAATAATTTTTGAAAAATCAATATCTTGCTCATACACCTCAAAAACTCCCGCTTTTTTTAACGAGTTTAAAATGCTGATTGCTATTATATCATTAATATTATATCGTAAAATAATTGTTTCCATTATTATAAATTAAATTTTTTGCAAAGGTATAAATAATTTTTTGAATGAAACAAATTTTTTGTAATTTTGCAGCAAAAAAATTCTCTCTAAATTTATTATCAAAATCTTAAAAAAATGCCAAACATATCAAAACGCGGGCAAATATTGCCTGCATCTCCTATTCGCAAACTTACTCCGCTTGCCGACAGCGCGAAAAAAAACGGTATTCACGTTCATCATCTCAACATTGGGCAGCCCGATTTGCCTACGCCTGAAATTGCTCTGCAAAAACTCAAAGCAATTGACCGCACAACACTCGAATACAGCCCTTCGGAAGGTTTTTTGAGTTTGCGTCAAAAAATGGCTGCATATTACCAGACACTCGGCGTGGAACTGTCGCCGAGCGAAATTATCGTTACCACAGGCGCGTCTGAGGCGTTGCTGTTCGGCTTTATGGCGTGCCTCAACGAAGGAGACGAAATGATTGTTACCGAGCCGGCGTATGCCAATTATCACTCGTTTGCGCAAATGGCGGGCGTAAAAGTTGTGCCGCTGATTTCCAAAATCGAAAACGGTTTTGCGCTGCCAGATATTGCTGAGTTTGAGCAACTTATCACGCCGAAAACAAAGGCAATCCTCGTTTGCAATCCGAACAATCCGACAGGTTACACCTACACAAAAGAGGAACTGTTGAAAATTCGCGATTTGGTAAAAAAACACGATTTATTTCTCTTTTCAGACGAGGTTTATCGCGAATTTTTCTATTCAAACGAAAAACATTTTTCATCGCTTTTGCTCGAAGGTATTGAGCAAAATGTGATTGTATGCGACTCATTTTCAAAGCGTTACAGCGAGTGCGGCATTCGTGTCGGCGCGTTGATTTCGAGAAACAAAGAGTTGCTGGCAACCGTTCTCAAATACTGTCAGGCACGCCTCTCGCCTCCGCTTTTGGGACAGATTATCGCCGAAGTTTCGATGGACGCGCCAAAAAGTTATTTGGAAAGCGTTTTTGACGAATATATTGAGCGTAGAAACCTGTTAATCAACGGGTTAAACAAAATTGACGGCGTATTTTCGCCAATGCCAAACGGCGCGTTCTATACCATTGCCGAGTTGCCTATTGACGACAGCGATAAATTTTGCGCGTGGCTTTTGTCCGATTTTTCGTACGAAAATCAAACCGTAATGCTTGCACCCGCCACAGGTTTTTATTCCGACCAAAACAACGGCAAAAATCAGGTGCGCATTGCCTACGTTCTCGAAAAAGAGGAATTGAAAAAAGCGTTGAAAGTTCTGGAAGAAGGGTTGAAAAAATATAAAACAATGATTAATGGTTAGTGGTCAATGGTTAGTGGTTAGTTGTTAGTGGCAATGGTTAATTGTTAGTGATTAATTCTATTCTTCTGTATTTTTAACTTCTGTCTTCTGTATTTTTTAACTACTTAACTACTTAACTTCTGTCTTCATAACTTCTATATTCTCAATTTATGCTCAATTATTTTTCAGAAAATATAAAAATTCCGCAAATAAGACGGCGTGAAACTACGGCGTGGATAAAATCGGTTGCGCAGAACTACGGCAAAAAAATTGGCGATATTTCCTATATTTTTTGCAATGACGAAAAAATTTTGGAAGTCAATCAAAAATATCTGCAACACGATTATTTTACCGATGTTATAACTTTTGATTATTCGGAAAATGATGTGATTTCGGGTGATATTTTTATTTCGTTGGAAACCGTAAAATCCAATTCTGAAAAATATAATACGCTATATAACAATGAGTTGCAGCGCGTAATTATTCACGGGATACTGCATCTTTGCGGGCTGAAAGATAAAACGGAAAAAGACGAAAAACTTATGCGCGAGGCAGAAAATAACGCGCTGGAACAATTAAACCCCTCGTGTCATTCCCGCGAAGGCGGGAATCCCCAAATTTCAATGCAGTAAGGAGATTCCCGCCTTCGCGGGAATGACACCGTATTTGATAGTGGTGTAAAAAATTTAGTTTTTAACTTTTGAAATCTTTGAATAAAATTTTTTTTGAAAAATTATTGTTTTATCATAAAAAAATAGATACTTTTGCCTTTCCAAAATATTTAACCAATTTTTTATAAAAATGACCTTTTTATGGCAAAGATTTTGATTATTGACGATGAGCGTGCGATTCGCAATACAATGAAAGAAATTTTGACTTTCGAGCAATACGAAGTTGATGTTGCCGAAAATGCAAAATCAGGGCTTGAAAAAATCAGGGAAAACAACTACAATCTTGTTTTCCTCGATATAAAAATGTCTGAAATCAGCGGCGAGCAATGCCTCGAAACGATTGTTGATGAGGGCTTTGACGTGCCTGTGGTTATGATTTCGGGACACGGCAATATTGAAGTCGCCGTAAATTGTATGAAACGCGGCGCATTTGATTTTATTGAAAAGCCGATTGACC
Organism: Prevotellaceae bacterium; assembly: GCA_031260925.1. Taxonomy (GTDB): domain Bacteria; phylum Bacteroidota; class Bacteroidia; order Bacteroidales; family Paludibacteraceae; genus F0058. Next base: position 4,604 of record JAISKN010000312.1, read on the forward strand.
TAAATAAATTATTGAACGTTGCAAAAAATGTGCTTGACAGCGGCGAAACTCAAATATCAGAGAAGAAAATCGGCAAATCGAAACCTAAATCGAACAATTCCGAAGGCAGTCAAATGATTGGCGAAAGCGCGATTGTTCAAAAAATTCGTATGTTGATAGAGCGCATTGCGCCGACAGACGCGCGGGTGTTGATTACTGGTAAAAACGGCACGGGCAAAGAAGTTGTGGCGCGGTTGATTTACGAAAACAGCCTGCGGGCAAAAGAGCCGTTTATTGAGGTAAATTGCGCTGCCATTCCTTCGGAACTCATTGAAAGCGAGTTGTTTGGACACGAAAAAGGCTCTTTTACTTCAGCGGTGAAAAACCGTACAGGAAAATTTGAGGAGGCGAACAACGGCACAATTTTTCTCGACGAAATTGGCGATATGAGCCTTTCGGCACAGGCAAAAGTGCTGCGCTGTTTGCAGGAAAGCGAAATTACGCCTGTCGGCAGCAACAAAGCCGTGAAAATCAATGTCAGAGTGCTTGCAGCCACAAACAAAGATTTGAAAGAAGAGATAACAAACGGCAATTTTAGAGAAGACCTTTATCATCGCCTGAATGTGATAAACATTCACGTTCCGAGCCTTGCAGACAGAAAAGACGATATTCCGCTTTTGACTGAGCATTTTATACATATTATTTGCCAGGAGCAAAATATTAACAACAAAATATTTACGCAATCAGCAATAAATGAGTTGCAAAAATTGGAGTGGCGCGGCAATATCAGGGAACTGCGCAACATTGTGGAACGGCTGCTAATCCTTTGCGATACAGAAATCACAGGCGAAGATGTTATAAATAATGTATAATTTTTTATTTTTTTTTGCCACGAATACACGAATAAAACACAAAAATAAGGTGTCATTCCCGCGTAGGCGGGAATCCCCAAATTACAATGAAAAAGGAGATTCCCGCCTGCGCGGGAATGACAGATTACTTTATTTTTACACGATATTTATTAAAAAATTAGTGAATTGACAAATCTTATATTTCAACAAACAATGAAAACAAGAATTACAAGAGACGATTACATTCGCGCGTTTCGCAAAGCGAGCCGCGAACAGGAGATTGAGGCGCACCAAAAACCTGTGCTTCAACGGCATTCCGTGCATCAATCAAAGAAAACTTATAACCGAAAAAAAATAAAGGCAAGCAGTGAAAACCGCTTGCCTTACTTCTTTACTTTTTGTTTTTGCTAAAAATATTGTCAAAGGTTTTGTTGAAATCTTTTCGGAAGAAAAGTATCAAAAGGAAAATTCCTACTGTTATGCAACTGTCGGCAAAGTTGAAAATCGGGCTGAAAAATATCTCGCCGCTCAAAAACGGCACCCAACTCGGAAACTCAAAGAGCGGAAAATAGAACATATCAACCACTCTTCCTTGTAAGAAACTGCTTTCGCCAAAAATTACACCGTAAAAAAGACAGTCAATAATATTGCCGATTGCACCTGCAAAAATCAGGCAAACGCATAATATATAGCCAATTTTGTAGTTGCTTTTTACAAGTTTGATAATGTAGTACAAAACCAAACCGCTGATTATCAGCCTGAAAAGCGTGAGAATTATTTTGCTGCCAAACTCCATTCCAAACGCCATTCCGTTGTTTTCTACAAACAAAATCTGAAACCAACTGAAAATTTTGATACTCTCGCCCAACGTCATATTTGTTTTGACCAAAATTTTGATAATCTGGTCAATAATCAGCAAAAGCGCGATAAATAAAGTTACTTTTAGTTTTTTCGTCATTAGTAATTAGTGATAAGTAATTAGTTATTAGTAAAACCTTATTTTTACCTAATTTTTTTTACAAAACAACATCAGTAGCCAATAGTTTTTACCTTTTTTAACCTCATTACCTCATTTTCAATTTTTCCAATCTCTTAATGAGATAATGAGGTTGGAATTAATTGTAACTTGTTGCTACTGAGGTTGTTTTGTTTTTAAAATTAGGTAAAAATGAGGTTTTCCGTGTTGTTATTTTGCAAATTTATTAACTTGCGAAAGTTGAATTAGTAATTAGTAATTAGTTGTCAGTAATAAGTTGTCAGTTGCAAGTAATTAGTAATTAGTTGTCAGTAATAAGTTGTAAGTTGTAAGTAATTAGTAATAAGTTATCAGTAATAAGTTGTCAGTTGCAAGTAATTAGTAATTAGTTGTCAGTAATAAGTTGTAGGTTGTAAGTAATTAGTAATAAGTTGTCAGTAATAAGTTGTCAGTTGCAAGTAATTAATCACCAAACTAATCACTATAAACTAATCACTAATTACTATAAACTAACCACTATTTTTTATTTTTTGCCTCAACTGTTAAAGTGGCGTGAGG